>JBOHBL010000781.1:0-22440 GCA_050698295.1 Rubrobacteraceae bacterium
GCGTCGGGCCGGACGAGGAGTTCGGCCCCGAGCCTTATTGACGGGAGCGGAGGAGCCATGAGGTCCGAGGAAGCGCGGGTCGGCGGGAAGGTCAGGATAGTCGAGGGGTACAGAGACCCGAAGATGCGTGGGAGATCCGGCAGGATCGCGCAGAAGTACGGGCACCCGGATCGCTCGGCTCTGGAAGTGATTTTCGAGGACGGGGAGTCGAAGCTGTTCTGGTTCCACGAACTTGATGAAGTGAAAGAAGAGCAGCCCGCCGGTTACAGACCCATCTTTCGCCTGCTGTAGGCGCGAACCGAGCACGACAAACAAGAATTGTTAACGGTTTCCTCGCGGATCTCATCGGCGAGAGGTATCCTTCGGATATAAATCGACTCCGTCCCGGAGGTGTGAGATGAGGAACTTGCCCGGTTTTCTCGATCCGATAGACTTCAGGATCACGCGCTGGATGGCTCGCCACGGAATCGTGCTTTTGCGGGTCGCCCTCGGCATGGTTTTCCTCTGGTTCGGCTTTTTGAAGTTCTTCCCCGGCCTCAGCCCCGCCCAGACTCTCGCGCTGGACACAATGAACGTCCTCACTTTCGGGTTGTTGCCGGAAGGATTGAGCATCGTCTTGCTCGCCTCGCTCGAATGCCTCATCGGACTCGGCCTCATCTCGGGCAAGCTCATGCGCCTCACCCTGCTCCTCCTCGCCTTCCAGATGCTCGGGGCGGCGTCTCCTCTCGTTATTTTCCCCGGCGAGGCGTTCACGGCGTTCCCGTACGCTCCGACCCTCGAAGGGCAGTACATCATAAAGAACCTCGTCCTCGTGAGCGCGGGCATCGTCATCGGCGCGACCGTGCGCGGCGGATATTTGAGCGCGGACGAGAAACATCCGAACGCCGGCGAGCACAGGGAAGAAAAGAGCCTCACCGCATAGCCCGATACGAGCGGCGGAGCTTCGGCTCGCTCCGCCGCGAAGAACGTTCTTTACGAGGGCGTCTCCGATGTTTGTCGGATCGGGGCCGCTCGCTTTATGATCACCCCGGCGAGGTTGTCCATACGATCTCTCCGGACGCGGAATGGAACCCGCCCATACATTCCCTGTGTATTCGTTCGCTGATTTTTGGGGACTCGCCGAAATCAGCGCGACCCGAAGATCATTGACGTTCGTCCCCGTCGGTCCCGTGAGAAGGAGAGCGCCCGCCGCTTCGAGCGCCGCTCGCGAGTCGTTGTTCGCGAGAGCGTCCGATGGTTCCATCCCGGCTTCTCGCATCTTTTTCGCCGTCTCGCCGTCCACGATGCCTCCGGCCGCATCCGTCGGGCCGTCGTTTCCGTCGGTGTCCACGGAGAAAGCAGCCCATCCTTCGACGCTTTCGAGTTCCGTCGCGAGCGCGAGGCAGAATTCCTGGTTCGGCCCTCCCACGCCGTCTCCGCGCACCACCACGGTAGCCTCCCCGCCCGAGACGAGGGCGCAGGGAGGCGCGACGGGGTTGCCGCTCTCGATGACCTCCCGGACCATCGCCGCGTACATCGAAGCCGCCCCCCGGCAATCTCCCGTCACGGTCGTCGAGAGGAGGAGCGGTTTGTAGCCAAGCTCCTCCGCCTTTTTCGCCGCCGCTTCCACGGAACTCCTCCCGCCCCCGCACACGATGTTCGTCACGCCCTCGAAGACGGGATCGCCCTCCTTCGGGGTTTCCTCAGCCTCCTCCAGCGCCTCCCTCACGCTCTCCGGCGGTTCGATGCCGTAGCGCCGGAGGACGTTTTTGGCCGTTTCCAACGTCGTGGGGTCGGGGGCGGTGGGGCCGCTGGCGATGGACGAGATGTCGTCGCCGACGACGTCTGAGAGGAGGAGGGCGAGGGTTCTGGCGGGGGAGGCGAATTCGACCAGACCTCCGCCTTTCAGGATGGAGACGTGCTTCCTGACGGCGTTGATCTCATCTATCGAAGCGCCGCTGCGTAGCAACTCGCTCGTCAACCTTTTGAGGTCGTCCAACTCCACGGGCGGCTTCGGGTCCGCCAGAAGCGCCGACGCCCCGCCGCTCACGAGCGCGAGGAGCAAGTCTCCTTCCGCCAACTCTTCGACGAACTCCTGAACTTTCCTCACCGCTTCGACGCCGCGCTCGTCGGGCTCGGGGTGCGAGGCGAAGACGGTCTCGAAGCGATCCGGTCCCCCGCCGTGGCCATCTTTGGTGACGACGAGACCGCCGGGGATCCGGTCCTCCAGCAACTCGTCGGCGGCCTCGGCCATCGCGCCCGCCGCCTTGCCCGCCGACAGCACGAAGACCCTTTCGGCTTCGAGCCTTTCCGGGTCGAGCGAAAGCCGCACAGCCTCTCTCGGGTCCGCCGCTTCCAGGCCCGCGGAGAGTATCTCGTTCAGGTCCCTTTTCATTGGCTCATTCTACTCAGAACTCCAGTTCGAACTCCGACGCCCATCCTGCCTCGACCGGATATTTTGAAGGTATCGCTTCTTCAAACGCAACCCATGTTTTCAGGATGCGGAAAACTGGATTGACGGCGTGTGGACTTTGTGAGAAATTGCCTTTGATGGCTTCGGGAGAGAGCGCGGATGAGTGAGAAAGGCGCGGGTTTCCGGTGGGGATGACGTCGGACGCCAGGGCGGGGGTGCAGTCGGTCGAGCGGGCGCTCGATGTTCTGGAGTTTCTGGGGCGTTCGGAGGGGGAGCTTGGGGAGAGTGAGATCGGGGCCGCGACCGGCCTCTCGGTCGGGACGGCGCACCGTTTGCTGGGCACCCTCGTCTCCCGCGGCTACGCGCACCGCAACGGCTCGACCCGGAAGTACGGCCTCGGGTTGAAGTCCCTCGCGGTGGCGATAGCGGCGAGGGAGCGCGTCGGTCCTCTCGCTTTGCCTTTCCTCGAAAAGTTGATGGAGGCGAGCCAGGAGACGGCGAATCTCGCCATTTTGGAGGGCAAATCCCTGATGTACATAGAGCAGGCCGTGCCGCCGAAGAGGGTGCTTCGCATCTTCACCGAGCCGGGGGTGAGGGTCCCGCTGCACGCGACGGGCTCCGGGAAAGTCCTCCTCGCTTACCAGCCGCCGCGCCTGCTGGACTTCTTTATCGGCAGGGAGAGACTCTCGCGCCAGACGGTAACCACGATCACCGACCCCGGCCAACTCCGCGCCGAGCTGGCCCGCGTACGCCGCCGGGGCTACGCCGTGGACCACGAGGAGCAGGAGGACGGCGTCCGCTGCGTCGCGGCCCCCGTCTTCGGCCCCGACGGCGAAGTATTCGCCGCCATGAGCGTCTCCGGCCCCGCCACCCGTCTCGACAATCGCAGGATCGAACGCCTCGTCCCCGACCTCAAACGGGTCGCAAGCGACCTCTCCGCAGCCCTGGACTCACTATAATAGAATTCGTGTTTTCGTCATGCGAAAAAGGAGCGAGAGAGGTTTTTCGGCTGAGGAGATCAGGGCCTCGGATGGCAGGGTTTTCCACTCGGAGTTTGTGTCGGGGTTTTAGAATAAGGTTCTGTTGCCGCCCACGACAAGAGTCGGGGATCGGAAAAAAAGGGGGTCTCATGGAGCGAAACAAGCTCATAAGGACGATGCAAGGAATACTCGGGGAAGAAGGTGTGATCCACGAGCGCGAACAACTCCGCACTTACGAGTGCGACGGCCTGATGAACTACCGCGTCATCCCGGACCTCGTGGTGTTGCCGGAAACGGCGGAACAGGTGCAGCAGATAGTGAGTGTATGCTACGAAGAAGGGATACCATTCGTGGCGCGGGGGAGCGGGACCGGGCTATCGGGTGGCGCGTTGCCCGTGGAGAGCGGGGTCCTGATCGTACTCTCCAGGATGCGCCGCATCCTCGAGGTGGACATCGAGAACCAGCGCGTCACCGTCGAGCCGGGCGTCATCAATTTGTGGGTGAGCAATGAGGTAGCCGAACATGGCTACTACTACGCCCCGGACCCGGCGAGCCAGAGCGTGTCGTCCATCGGCGGTAATCTGGCGGAGAACTCCGGCGGGGTCCATTGCCTCAAATACGGCTTCACGACGAACCACGTCATGGGGGCCGAGGTCGTGCTGGCGGACGGGACGATGGTGCATATCGGGGGCGGGAAAGCTCCCGACGCGCCGGGGTATGAATTGCTTGGGGCGTTTGTGGGGAGCGAGGGAACGCTCGGGATAGCCACCAGGATCACGCTCAGGATCGTGCGTAAGCCCGAAGCGGTTCGCACCCTCCTCGCCGCTTTCAAGGACACCGAGGAGGCCGGGCAGGCGGTGTCGGGGATCATCGGGGAGGGGATCGTGCCGGCGGCGATAGAGATGATGGATCGGCTCACAACCGAAGCCGTCGAGCAGACCGTAAAGCCCGGTTTCCCGGACGCGGGCGCCATCCTCATCGTCGAGCTCGACGGGCCGGAGGCCGAGGTCGCGAGCCAGTTCGAGAAGGTGTATCAGGTCTGCGAAGACTCGAAGGCGGCGGAGATCCGGATAGCCGAAAACGACGACGAGCGCGCCCTGTTTTGGAAAGGGCGCAAGGCCGCCTTCGGGGCGATGGGACGCATCTCCAACGACTACTACGTCCAGGACTCCGTCGTGCCGCGCACCGAACTCGGGACGGTCCTGAAGAAGATAGACGGCCTCAGCGAAGAATACGGTCTGCGAGTCGCCAACGTCTTCCACGCCGGGGACGGGAACCTCCATCCGCTCGTCCTCTACGACAACGACGCCGAGGGAGAGGCCAAACGCGCCGAGGATCTCGCCGGCGCGATAGTCTTCGCCTGCCTCGAACACGGCGGTTCCCTCACCGGCGAACACGGCATCGGAGAAGACAAAAAGAAATACATGCCGAAGATGTTCACCGATGAAGACATGGACACCATGCAACTACTGAGATGCGCCTTCGACCCGCACCACCTCTGCAACCCAGGCAAGATCTTCCCGACGCCCCGGCTCTGCGGAGAACGTCCCGGACCGTTCAAGATGCACCCGCTCCAAAAAGCCGGCCTCGTGGAGCAGTTCTGATGCAGACGAAAGAGTCGCACACGCAGGAACTGCGAAACATGGTCGGAGAAGACAACGTCCGCGAAGCGACGGAAATGGACGCCATAGACGAGGTTCGTCCGTCGCTCGTCGTCGAGCCGGGAGGCACCGAGGAGATAAGCGACATCCTCAAGTTCGCCCGGAACGAAGGGCTCGCGGTCTCGCCGCGCGGAGGCGGGACGAAGATGGGGTGGGGGAACGTACCGAAATCCGTGGACATAATTTTGAGCACGGCGAGGATGAACGAAGTCATCGAGCACGTGCCCGGAGACCAGATCGTCCGCGTCCAGGCAGGAGCGAAGCTCGCATACGTCCAGCAGCGGCTCTTCCGCTCGAACCAGATGCTCGCCCTCGACCCGCCGCCTCCCGGGGCGACCGTCGGCGGCGTCGTCGCGGCCAACGATTCCGGTCCGAGGCGCTACAAGTACCAGACCGCGCGCGACCTCATCATCGGGATAACGGTCGTATTGGCGGACGGCACGGTCGCCAAAGCCGGGGGCAAGGTCGTCAAGAACGTCGCCGGTTACGACCTCGGGAAGCTGTTCACGGGGTCTCTTGGCACCCTCGGCGTCATCGCGGAGGCGAACTTCCGGCTCCATCCTCTTCCCGAAGCGGCCCGGACCGTCGCCTGCGAGGTGGAGAGCCCGGAGGCGGCCCGGGAGGCCGCGCGGGCCATCATCCATTCGCAGGTCGAGGCGACGGCGGTCGAGCTTCACTGGGACGAAAACGAAAAGCTCGTCTCCGCGCTGCTCGAAAGCATCTCCGAGGGCGTCGAGGCGAAGGAAGAACTGGCTCGCGTCCTCCTCAAACCGTTCGGAGATGTCCGGTCGCTCGAAGACGACGAGTACGAGCATCTCGGGCCGTTTGGCAGGCCATCGGGCGAGAACGGGGAGGTCGCCGTCAAGATCGGCGCGTTCCCGGCGGAGCTTGCCGGTGTGATCGAAGCGGTCGAAGGAGCCGCGCGGCGCAAGGGCGTGAAGGCTCGTCTGACGGGACATGCCGCGACCGGCGTCACCTTCGTCGGGCTTTCGGGCGAGGAAGAAAACGTCGTCGATGTCGTTGAAGAGATGCGGGAGATCATCGTCCGCAAAGGCGGGAGCGTCGTGGTCCGGGAGGCTCCGGCGTCGCTGAAGAAGAGGATCGAGGTCTGGGGACCGGCGGGGGACTACTTCGAGTTGACGCGGCGAATGAAAGAGAAATTCGACCCGTCCGGGACGATAAACCCCGGACGCTTTCTGGGAGGCATTTAGATGTCAGATAAGGACGGAAGGCCGGACGACATCTTCGAGACGGTGCGTCAGGCGAACGTGGATCGCGTCGGAGAGCCCGGCTCTCGAACCGCGGTCGAGCCGCCGAAGTCTCCGGCGAAGGAGGGGAAGACCAGTTTCCCGGCCTTCGACGCGCACCATCCGCCCGACAAGGACCTCATAGACGACTGCGTGCATTGCGGATTCTGTCTGCCGACGTGTCCGACGTACGTGCTTTTCGGGGAGGAGATGGATTCTCCGAGGGGGCGCATCTACCTCATGAACAAGGGCCTCGACGAGGAGCCGATGAACGAGAAGATGGTGCGCCACTACGACCTCTGTCTCGGGTGCATGGCGTGCGTGACGGCGTGTCCGTCGGGCGTCCAGTACGACAAGCTCATCGAGGCCACGAGGGCGCAGGTCGAGAGGAGGTATGAGAGAAGCCCGGAGGACAAGGCTTTCCGAGAGATGATCTTCCAGTTCTTCCCCTACCCGAACCGCCTGCGCGCCATCGCCGCCCCGATGCGTTTGTACAAAAAGCTCGATATCGGCGAGAAACTCCGCAAGGCCGGCGTGATGAACGTCCTGCCGAAGCGGATGCAGGCGATGGAAGCCCTGCTGCCGGACCTCCCGAAAGAGGAGAGGATACCGGAGACGACGCCGCCGAAGGGCGAGAAACGTTGCCGGGTCGGCATTCTCACCGGCTGCGTCCAGCGCGTCTTCTTTTCGAAGGTGAACGCCGCCACCGCGCGCGTCCTCGCCGCCGAGGGTTGCGAAGTCGTCGCCCCGAAGCAGGGTTGTTGCGGCGCGCTCTCCACTCACGCCGGGCGCGAGGAAGAGTCCATGAACTTCGCGAAGAAGACGATAGACACCTTCGAGGACCTCGACCTCGACCACGTCATCGTCAACGCCGCCGGATGCGGCTCGACGATGAAGGAGTACGGACACATCCTGCGCGACGACCCCGAATACGCCGGGCGAGCGAAGAAGTTCTCCGAGAGCGTCAGAGACGTCTCCGAGTTCCTTCAAGAAGTCGGGACCGTCGCCGAGAGGCATCCGTTGCCGACGACCGTCGCGTACCACGACGCCTGCCACCTCGCTCACGCGCAGGGAATACGGGCGCAGCCGAGAAAGACACTCGCCGACATCCCCGGCATGGAAGTCAAGGAGATAAAAGAGGCCGAGATTTGCTGCGGGTCGGCGGGCATTTTCAACATGGTCGAGCCGGAGACCGCCGGGCAGCTCGGGGAGAGGAAGGCCAAAAACGTCGCCGCGACGGGGGCGAATATGATCGTCACCTCCAACCCCGGATGCACGCTCCAAATTCAAGGTTCTCTCAAAAAGATGGGCCTCGGCGAGATGCCCGCCCGCCACCCGATGGAAGTCCTCGACGCTTCGATCCGGGGCGAGCCGGTCGAGTCGCTCTTCGACTGAACAGCTCGACGCAAAACGGCGGAGCCGGATATGAGTTCGGCTCCGCCGCTCGTTTTCGGGGTCGATGGTCTTTGGCCGAACTCAGCCTCGCCTCAGCAACTTCATCGCCCCGGCGAACGAAGGACTCTTGCCATACATCAGGACGCCTGCTTTGTAGAGTCGGGCGGCGGCCCAGACTGCGGCGGCGGTCGTGGCTATGAGGAGTCCGATGCCGAGAGCGACTTCCCAGAGCGCCGGATCGCCGAGTTCCATGCGGGCGAACATCGTCATTGGGGTGAAGAAGGGGATGAACGAGCCGATGGTGGAGACCATGCCGTCCGGGTCGCTCATCGCGTAGATCGTGAGGATGAAGCCCGTGATCAGGAGCATCGAGAACGGCGCCATCAGCGGCCCCGCGTCCTCGACGCGGCTCAGAAGCGAGCCGAGTCCGGCGAAGAGCGAGGAATAGAGCAGAAAGCCGAGGACGAAGAAGACGACGAAGAGGAGCAAAGTTCCGGGCGGTATCGTGATGAGGTCGAAATTCCCGCCGCGAATGGCGTCTATGGCGAGCGTGATGAGGCCGGCGACCGCCCACGCCCCGAACTGCGTCAAGCTCAAAAGCCCGACGCCGAGGAGTTTCCCGGTCATCTGTTCGGTCGGCTTGACGGAGGCGGTCATGATCTCGGTGATGCGCGTGCTTTTCTCCCCGATGACGCCCATCGCGACCATGTTCCCGTACATGATGAGCGTCATGTACAAAACGAACCCGAAAGCGTACACGACCCCGAACGTGGAGGCATACTCCTCTCCGGATACCGCGTCCCCCGTCGCGACCACTTCGAGGTCCGCCGGAGCGAACGCTCCGGCTATTTCCTCGTTGCCGAGTCCCGCCTCACGAAGACGCTGCTCCGTCGCCAGAGAACCGAGGGCTTCGCGAAGCCGCCGCGCTTCGGCGTCCGGCTGCGGGCCGCGATAGACAAACGACGCTTCCGCTCCCGAGCCTTCCGGGATGAGGACGCCGTCGAAGTCTCCCTCTTCGACGCCGCGCTGTGTCGCCTCTCTCGACTCGACGGGGACGATTTCGGTCTGCGGGTCGCCGTTCGGGAGTTCGTCGGGGAGCGCGGATCGGAGGGTGGGGGAGAGTGCTTCGTCGGGGTCCACCACCGCCACCGTGCTTCCTCCGGTCGAGGACTGGATGCGGTCGAGGGCGGCGGGGGCGAACGCGAGGGCCAGGATCAGGACGAACCCTATCGCCGTGATGACCTGGAAGCTCTTCGCCCGGACTCGCTGCCGGTACTCGCGTTTGGTAATAAGCCAGACGTTACGCACCTTTTACCTCCTGGATAAAGATCTCTCGCAGCGAAGGCTCGACTTCCTCGAAGCGCCGCACCCGGCCGCTTGCGACCGCAGCCCTCAGAATCTCTTCTGGTTTCGCGTCGCCGGGGGATAGTTCCAGCCGGCCGTTTTCCTCGCGGACGACCTCGGTTTTCGGGAACCTTTCGAGGAGCGACTTCCTATCTCCGTCGAAGTCGAGGCGGAGGGTGGCGCTTTGTTTGTGGCGTTCTCTCAGTTCCCGCACGGGTCCGGCGAAAGCGAGGCGCGAGGCGTGGATGAGCGCGACGCTCTCGCACAGCTCCTCGGCCCGCTCCATGTCGTGGGTGCTGAGGAGGATGGTGGTTCCACGGGAGTTGAGTTCCGTGATCGTCCTTTTCAGCAGCTCGTTGTTCACCGGGTCGAGGCCGGAGAACGGCTCGTCGAGGACCATGAGTTCCGGCTCGTGGAGGACGGAGGCGATGAACTGGATTTTTTGCTGGTTCCCCTTCGAAAGCTCGCGGACTTCCTTATCGAAATAGTGCGAAATTTCCAGTCGCGAGAGCCACGAATGTACTTTCTCTTTCGCCTCGTTCTTCGAGAGACCGCGAACCTCGGCGAAGAAGCGCAGTTGCTCTCCGACCTTCATCTCCGGATACAGGCCGCGCTCCTCCGGCAAATAACCGAAAACGCGGCGCGGGAGGCCGGCGACCGGCGCTCCCGACCATGCGATCCTCCCTTCGTCCGGGGCGATGATGTCGAGGACCATACGCGCGGTCGTGGTCTTGCCCGCGCCGTTGGCTCCGAGCAGACCGAAGATCGCCCCCTTCTCGACCTCGAAGGAGATTCCCTCCACGGCCTTCGTTTCTCCGAAAGATTTGCTTGTCTCTTCGACAGATAACATCTCTCCTCCGTTCATGTTTTTTCTTCGCGCGCGTTCATCTGCTCCCAGAAGTCGTCGTCTCCGGGTTCTCCGGGGAGGAGGGCGTAGATCGTCTTGAGGGCGAGGCCGACTATGACCATGAGCGTGAGGGCTTCGGGGATGGCGATGGCGAAGCGGGCGATGGCGTTCGATTCGGCGACCTGCGCGTTGAACGCCCCGGTCCCGAATTCGGCGGTCACGATCCAGAGGTTCAAAAAGAAGTTGGCTATGCCCGTGATGATCGAGACGACGACCATCCCCAAAGTTCCGAGCCACAACGCGCGTTTCGCCGGTCGTTCGTCGAAGAGGTTTTTCAACGAACGTTCCTGATCCCGCGTCCTGGGATCGAAAGCCTGTTCGAGAAAAGCCCCGATCAAAGGCCGCCCGAAGACGAGCGACGCCCCAAAAACCACGACCCAGAGCAAGCTCGGCACCGAATCCTTGAATGCGTACGCCACCCCGTCCACGAACCAGAACGCGAGGATGCCGCGCACTATGGCGTTGAGCCCCAGAAAGCTCGTTATGAAGTTGAAGCGCTTCGTGATGAAGAAGAGGTCAATGGCGACCCACGCGACCGGAATGAGCGCGGCGAGCAGGTACGCCGCGATGTTCCCGAGCGCGTCGGAGAAGCGCGTGAGGATGATGATCGGGATGATGAGCCCGAACAGAAAGTCCAGCCCGAGCTTGACCGAGCGGCTCACGCGCTCTTCTCCCGCGTCCGCCGACGCATGAGATGGCTCAGGATCTCCTCCAGGTCCAGCGTCCCGCTCCGCACGACCCGGACGTTTTCTTTCGCGAGAGCATCCTCCGTCTCCTCGGGCGAGTCGGTGACGAGCCTGACCGGGTTGCCACGCTCGACTTCGACGACGCCCGGAACGTCCCCGTCCGGCTCGCGCTCGACCCACAGGACTTTCCATTGCTCCAGCAGCGCGTCCTTCTCGTAGAAGCCGAGGAAATCCCCGTCCACGAGGAAGGCGACGTAGTCGGCTATCCTTCGCACTTCCTCCATGACGTGGGTCGCGAAAACGACGGTCCTCTCTCCGCCGTGCATGAACTCGGAGATGTCTTCGAGCATTTCCCGGCGGGCGAAGGGATCCACACCGTCGGTCGGCTCGTCGAGGAGGAGAAGCTCGGCTCCGGTCGCCGCCGCGAGGGCGAAGGCGAGCCGTCTTTGCATGCCCTTCGAGAGTTTGCCGAACTTTTTGTTTTCCTCGATCTCCGACCGCGACAAAAGCTCGTCGTATGTTTTTTGCTCCCACGTCGGGTACCAGTGAGCGACGAACTCGCCGAGGGCTTTCGCGCTCATCTCGTCGTGGCCGACGGAGCGTTCGGGGACGTAGCCGATTTTTTGCTTGATCTCCACTTCGTCGTTCGGATACGCCGAGTCGAAGAGCGCGAGGCTTCCCTCGTCCGGCCTCGCGAGGTTCATGAGCATTCGGAAGAGCGTACTCTTTCCGCTTCCGTTCGGCCCGACGACCGCGACGACGAAGCCGGGCTCGACCTCGAGGTTCACCGGTCCGAGTTCGAAGTCGCCGTACGATTTCCGCACGTCTTTGAGTGAGATGACCGGACGTTCCATTATGTTCCTCCTTCGAGGTTCGTGTTTCTTTCGAGCGTCTCTTCGAATATTCCCCGAAGCTCGCCCTCCGAGAACCCGGCTCTTTTTCCGGCTCGGACGGCTTCCTCGAACGCCGATTCGACGGGTTCGCGGCGGTGCTTCGACATGCTTTCGGCGGCGATCTCGGCGACGACCGTTCCCATTCCTTGCCTCGTTCGGATGAAGCCTTCGCCTTCGAGATCCTGGTACGCCCTCCGAGTCGTGATCACGCTGCACGCGAGGTCTTTCGCGAGCGCCCGCACCGAAGGGAGTTTCGTGCCGGGCGGGAGTTGCCCCGAAAGTATGAAATCGCGCAGTTGGCTTTCGATCTGCCGATACATCGGCTCCGGGTCGTCCATCGAGAGCTGTACGGGGATGCGCGGTTCGACGGGTTCCGCGCTCATACGACGAACTCCCGGCTCGCGACGCGCTTTTCGGTCGCCTTCGCGAAAAGCGCGAAGAAAAGTCCGCCGATGAGGAGAGAGATTCCGGCGACGAGCGGGCCGTATTCATCGGCGAGTGTGAAGGTCGAATACACGAGGTTTCCGCCGAGGAGCCATATGACGGCGACGATGGCCGCGAGCCACACGAACTGGAAGACGAGCGCGAGTTTTCCTTTCACGCCGAGTTCGAGAAGGAGGTTCATCCCTCCGGCGGCGAGGGCGTACCCGAGCCATATGGCGACGAGCCAAAAATACGTCGCCGCGTCGAACCGGGAATCGAGCGTCGCCGAGGCGATGACGATCGGGGTGAAGAAGAGCGTCGTCAAAACGGCGGTCGCCGGGAGCATGATGAGCGAGCGGGCGAGGATCATTTCCTTCGGGGAGACCGGGAGGCTCCGAAGGAAGGCGAGCCATCCGCGGAACGGGTCGTGGTAAAGGGAGAAATAGCTTCGTGAGATGACGTTTATGGAAAGGATGGAGACGATGGCGAGGAAGACGAAGTCCACGAGCCACCCCACGCTCCGCGCGCTCTCTTCGAGCGGAATAACCGCCGAGGAAAAGGCCGGAACCACGACGAGACCGAAGAAGACCGCCGAGATCGCCGTCACCGCGTACGAGAACGATTTCCTCGAAAACTCTTCGCGCGCGAGATGCTCGACGCGCTTTTTTCGGACATCCGTTCGTTTCGTCTCCGTCGCGTTTTTGGCGCGGGTGTCGGTACTTTGGCTCATCACGAAAGCTCCCTCCTTTCGACGCGCTTTTTCGTCTCCCTCGCAAAGAGCGCGAATGCGGCACCTCCGGCGAGGATGGAGGCGAGTGCGGGTACCGGGCCGTGTTCGAGGGCGAGGTTCGCGGAGCGTTCGACGAGGCTTATTTCGACCGTGAATTCGAGTACGGCGAGGATGGCGACGAGTCCGAGGATGAACGCGATGGAGAACCACACATAGACTTTTCCGCTCATGGCGAGTTCGCAAAGGAGCGTGACGCCCGAGTAAAGAAGGCTCCATCCGAGCCATATCCCGGCGAACCATATGTATGGGAATCCCATCTCCCGGAGGTCGGAGAGGAGGTATATCGGCACGAAGAACGCCGGGACGGTGAACGGGACGGCGAAGAGCATGGACATCATCCGGCTCGCGACGAGGCTTTTCGTCGAGGCGGGGAGGCTTCGCAAAAAGGCGAGGCGGTGCGAGAAGACGTCGCCGGACCACACCCTCATATAGTCCATCGAGAGGGTGTTCACCGCGAGGATCGCGCCCATGATGAGGAACATATAGTCAGCGAAGAAGGCGTTGAACACTTCGTCGACCCGCCGCCCCGACCCCCCGAAGCCTTCCATCTCGAAGAGTATCCCGTCCACGGACGGCGTGGCGAGGAGCGCGAGCGCGAGCATGAAAAGGCCGCTCGCCGGATACGACATCCACGCCCGCCGGACATCCTTCTTCGCGAGCCACAATGCCTCGGAGAAACCGCTCGTATTCCTATCGACACCTTTCGGCGCTCGCGCCGCGTTCATCCGACATCCCTCCTTTCGAGGCGTTTGGCGGATATGGAGGCGCACACGGCGAGCGCGGCGCTTCCCGTGAGGATCGAGGCGAGAGCCGCCATCGCTCCGCTCGTCTTCGCGAGTTCCATGAGGGAGAGGGCGAGTCCGTTTTCGAGGAGTATGTTCGAGGCGAGGACGATGGATATGTACGCGCCGAGGATCGCGAATGCCGCCGGGAGCCACATTTCGGCGAGCTTCCAATTGAACGCGAAGTTGCAAAGAACGAAGCCTCCGACGGCGAGGACCGCATACCCGAGCCATATTCCGAAATACCATACATACCCTCCGAACCCGACGAACTCCCGAAGCTCCCCATAAACGAGGTATGGCGCGAGGAAGAACATCGGGGCGGCGCATGCGAGGGCGAGGAGCATCGAGGCGACCCTCCCATAAACGACGGACTTCGCCGAGACGGGCATGCTCCGGAGGAACGAAAGCCGTCCGTTGAAACTCTCGTCGCTCACCGTGCGGAAATAGTCGCGATTAAAGAGCAAATTCGCGCTCATGACCGCGACGAGCGCGAGGAGGAAGAAGTCGAGCATGGCCTCCCCGAAAACCCCCGTCTCCCCGACGAGCGCGTTCCGGTATTGCGCGACCGCGAGAAGCCCGAACACGAAGGCCACGCCGGCCGTCGCCGGAAACGATGCCCACGACGACCGTATGTCGCGCCGGGCGAGCCACAAAGCGTCGCCCACCGTCCCTCGCGCGCGGCTCTCCCGGCGCCGCGCGTTTTCGGTTCGCGTCTCCATCGTCGCCCCGGCCTTCATCGCACAAAGAGTATGACGACGGCGGCGGCGAGCGCGAGAACCGTCATCGCGACGCCCACCTTCGACTTCGGCCAGAATTTGCGGAGCTTCCCCGCCACTTTCTTCGCGAGCTTCGCCACCTTCGTATAAAGACGCGCCGCCCAGTCGAACTCCAGCGCGAGCAGCCGCAGCCCGAACAAAAGCAACGGAAGCCCGAACTCCGGCGCGACCACCGACAAAAGAGCCGCGACGACGCCGACGCCAAACCCGGCCGCCATCACCCCGGCCCGCACGAAGATGGAACGCTTGCGATGCCGCTCGCGCCGCGCCATAGCCTCGTCCATCCCGGCTTCACCCCGAAGCTCCTCATCAACCCGACGCCCTTTCGTCTCCTCCAACCTCACGCTCATCTTAATCTCCTTTTACTAGTGTGTATATTCAACATACACAATAGAACAACACGAATTGGGATCTGTCAAGGAAAAAGTTGGGGAGTGAGAAAAATACGACTGTGGCTACCGGTATCATTCGTGGGTGTCGTGGTTTTGAGAGGAGGGAACCTTTGAGTGCCGTGAGGTCTTTACTGTCGGTTCCGGGGTCGAATTTGGGGATGGTTGGGAAAGCGTTGGCTTCCGAAGCGGATGGGGTGATGCCGGACCTCGAGGACGCTGTTGCGCCGGACGAGAAAGCGGGGGCGAGAGGGAGTGTCGTCGAGGCATTGCGGGGGATGGATTGGGGCGGGAGGTTGCGGATATGTCGCATCAACGCTCTGGACACGCCGTATTTTTACCGGGATGTGATCGAGGTGGTCGAGGGGGCGGGGGAGAGCGTGGACGCGCTGCTCGTCCCGAAGGTGAGGCGCGCGGGAGATTTGTATGCGCTCGACGTGATGTTGTCGGCCGTCGAGAAATCCATCGGCGTGGAGGTCGGGGGAACAAAGCTCGAAGCGCAGATAGAGAGCGCGGAGGGGTTGGTCAACGTCGATGAGATCGCCGGGGCGACGGGCCGTCTCACGACCCTCCACTTCGGACCCGGCGACTACGCGGCGAGCGTCGGTATGCCGCAGACCAGCATCGGGACGATGGACGAGTGGGACGAGGACTATCCCGGTCACCGCTTCCAGTACGCGATGCACCGCGTCGTTGTGGCGGCGAGGGCGGCGGGGTTAAAAGTTCTGGACGGACCCGTCGCGGATTACCGGGACGAAGAAGGGTTGAGGAGGAGTTGCAGGATCTCGCGTTCGCTCGGCTTCGACGGGAAATGGTGCATCCACCCGGCGCAGATCGAAGTCGTCAACGAAGTCTTCTCTCCGACCGAGAAGGAAATCGAGTGGGCTAAAAAGGTCGTCGCGGCGTATGAGGAGGCGAACAGATCCGGTTCCGGAGCCATCTCCATAGACGGGCGGATGGTTGATGCGGCCTCCATCAGGATGGCCCGGGACACGCTCGACCGGGCGCGGCTGTGAAGTGAGTTCTTTAGAAATGTGAACTTGTCGAAGACATGGTCGAGATCTCATCCAACAAGCTATCTGCGGAGGACTTTGCCGCGCACGACTGGTATCGTTTCGTGCTTGCTTTTCCGCCGCACTTGATCAGGCTCTATCTGGAGAAGTTCGGCATGGGGGAGGGGAACGTGGTTCTGGACCCTTTCTGCGGCACGGGCACCACGCTGGTCGAATGCAAGAAGCTTGGCATACATGGAGTGGGGGTCGAGGCGCATCCGATGACGCACTTCGCGTCCTCGGTGAAGGTCGACTGGAGTCCGAGTCCGGACGAGTTGTTGAAGCATGCAGGCGAAGTCGCCGAGGGAGCGAGATCCGAGCTGGAGGCTTTGGGATTCGACGACGACCAGCACTACGATCCGCACTCTCTTTTTGGCGGATGGGAAGGAGAAGCAGCCTCTCTGCGCGCGCTTCCCGAAGAGAGCCAAAAATTGCTGCTGAAAAGGTCGATCAGCCCGCTCCCTCTGCATAAAACGCTGGTTTTGCTCGACCACATGAAACGTTCCGAGAACGCCTGTAGCGGACACGAGCGTTTGGCTCTGGCAAAGGCGGTGATTTCTTCCATAAGCAATTTGCGTTTCGGTCCCGAGGTCGGGGTCGGTTCGCCAAAACCGGATGCGGCGGTCATCTCGTCCTGGCTCGCCAACGTGCGGAAGATCAGCGACGACCTCCGAAAGTTGCAAGAGATAGGCGATGCGCCATCCGTGGTTCATCACAACGACTCCCGTCGGATACTCCGGGTTTTAGAGTCCGATTCGGTGGATGCGATCATAACCTCTCCTCCTTATCCGAACGAGAAAGATTACACCCGGACGACGAGGCTCGAGTCCGTTTTATTGGGCTTCATCAGGAATAAAGAAGAGTTGCGAGCCCTCAAGCGAAATCTGGTGCGGTCAAACACTCGCGGCGTGTACAAAGGGGACGATGACGACCGGTGGATCTCCGAGCATCAGGAGATCAGACGCATCGCGGACGCTATCGAAGCGCGCCGCATCGAGCTTGGAAAGACGAGCGGCTTCGAGCGTCTTTATGCCAGGGTGACGATGCTCTACTTCGGCGGGATGGCGCGGCACCTGGCGGATCTCCGGCGGGTTTTGCGGCCCGGAGCCCATCTCGCTTATGTGGTCGGAGATCAAGCCTCCTACCTGCGGGTGATGATCCGCACCGGCCAACTGCTGGCCGATATCGCCCGGTCTTTGGATTACGAGGTCGTGGACATCGACCTTTTCAGAACTCGCCTGGCAACCGCGACCGGAGAACAGCTCCGCGAGGAGGTAGTCGTATTGCGTTGGCCGGGAGAGAGAACCAAGAAGAATCCACGGTGAGCAGGCAAGGTTCCTACGGGCGGATTCTGGAGCGGATCTTCTTCGCGCGTTATAGTGAAGGAGTGAGGGAAGTGCCGTTCGAGATAGAAGACCTCGTTCGCGCGGCGGAGAGCCTCGGTCTCGAACGTCCGCGCAACGTGCCGGACATTCCATACAGCATGCGCTATCGCGGCAACGCGCCCGAGTCGTTGCTCGCCACGGAGCCGGAGGAGGAAAGCTGGATCATCCGCGGAAGAGGGCGCGGGCGGTACAGTTTCGTGCTTGCGCCGAGGTTCGAGATCACGCCAAACAAGATGCTCTCCGAAACCAAGATACCGGACGCCACCCCCGGAATCGTCTCCAAGTACGCACTGGGCGACGAGCAGTCGCTTTTGGCAAAGCTCCGCTACAATCGCCTGATCGACGTTTTCACCGGCGTCGCTTGCTACCCGCTTCAAAGCCATCTTCGCTCATACGTTCCACAGATGGGGCAAGTGGAGACCGACGACATATACGTGGGCGTGGATCGCCGAGGCTCGCATTACGTGTTCCCCGTGCAGGCGAAAGGTGGCCGCGACAAGCAAGGGGTCGTGCAAATAGAGCAAGACTTCGCGCTCTGCGCTGATAAGTTTCCTTCCCTGATTTGCCGACCAATCGGCGCGCAGTTCATGGAGGAAGACCTGATCGCGCTATTCGAGTTCGAGGAATCGGAGAGCGGCATCACGCTTTCGTCGGAGAAACACTACGGGCTTGTGCCTCCGGACGAAGTGACGGATGAGGATTTGGAGATGTGCCAGCGGCGCGGCCCCGATGCGTGATGTCCGATTCCACCCCTGATGTAACATAGAAAAGTGAGTAAGCCCGGCAACTCCGTTTCGACCTCTGTGAACCTCGGCGCGAGGACCGTTTGGTGGGTCCGGCTCGTGTTGTTCGTCGCGCTCGCCCTGATCTTCACCGCTCTTTATTCCTTCGTTCCCGGTTTTAGAGGCGAAGTCAATCAGGCTCTGGGTATCCTCAGCCGCGGAGACATCGAGGGTCTGCGCGACTATATTCTCTCTTTCGGCATCTTCGCCCCGGTCGCCTCGACCTTGCTCATGGTCTTGCAGGCGCTCGCCGCGCCTTTGCCCTCGTTTCTCATAACCTTCGCGAACGGACTTGCTTTCGGCGTGTTTTGGGGCTGGCTTTTGAGTTTGTTCGGACACACTCTGGCGGCGGCGGCGTGCTTCGGAATTTCGCGCGCTTTGGGCCGCGCTCCGGTGGAGGTGCTGGTCGGAAAGGCCGGGCTCGAGTCCGCTGACCGCTGGTTCGCGAAGTGGGGGATGTACGCCGTCTTCGCCGCGAGGCTGGTGCCGGGCATCTCCTTCGACGTCATCTCCTACGCCGCCGGACTCACGAGGATGCGTTTCGGAAGCTTCCTCGTCGCCACCGCGCTCGGCGTCCTGCCGCAGACTTTTTTGTATTCCTTTCTCGGGAGGCAGGCCCCCGAATATGTCGGACTCTTTCTCGTCACTTCCGCTATCGTGATCGCCGGTTTCATAGGTTGCGTCATCTACCGTCGCAAAAAACAGGGTCGTCCGAAACGGGACCTGCGTTAACGTTTAGTCCTCGCCGCCCTTACGGCGGCCTCGTATTCGGCCTTTGCGTCGCCCCGGTACGGTTCCATGCCCATCAAATCGTAAGCCGAGGCTCCGCCCATGATCTCGATCGAGTCCACCCTGCCCGCCTCGTCCACCCAGATCAGGGTGTTTGGGTCATTTGTCTCGATATATCGGAGGCTTCCTTTCCTGTCGGCGAGCTCCATGTTCACGATCATGGAGTCCGTGTCATCGAAATAGGTTGCTTTCATGTTCTCTTTCACCTCCTTCAGTTTGTTGAGAAAATTCTCCATCGAAGCGGTTCTCGAGAACCCATTGGCACTCATCGTCGGTGATCTCCCACCGCTCCGGCATCTCCAGCTTGCGCCGCCGGTAGTAGTCGGTATGTCCCGTTATCTCGAACCGCCTCATGAATCGAATTGTACGCCCGCCGGAGAAACCGCGGCCTCGAAACTTATAAAATCTCCCCATGCCCATACGAGCGCCAGAGACACTCTTCGACATCGCCGGACTCGTGCACGGCTCGTTGACCGTCATCACGGGCTCGATGTTTTCGGGGAAGACGGAGGAGCTTATTCGCCTCGTCCGCCGCTCCCTCTACGCTCGCCGCAAGGCGCAGGTCTTCAAACACGCGCTGGATACCCGCGCCGAGACGAGCGAGGTGAGGTCGCACAATGGGATTTTGCACGAAGCCGCAGCCGTCTCTTCGAGTGAGGAACTGTTCGAGAAGGTCGAACATACAACAGATGTCGTAGCTATCGAGGAGGTGCAGTTTTTCGACGAGAGGATCGTGGAGGTCTGTCGCCGCCTCGCCGACGGCGGCTACGACGTGGTCGCCGCCGGACTCGACATGGACTTCCGGGGACAACCTTTCGGCCCGATGCCGCGCCTCCTCGCCGAGGCCGACGACGTGCTGAAACTCCATGCCATCTGCGCCCGCTGCGGCCGCGACGCCTCGCGCTCCCAACGCCTCATAGACGGGGAGCCGGCTCCAGCCTCCGCCCCGACCATCCTCGTCGGAGCCGAGGAGAGCTACGAGGCCCGCTGCCGGCATTGCCACGTGGTGCCCTGAAGCCGCGCGTCAGCCCGGCTCTGCCGCCGCTTTTCGTTCAATCCATCTTGTTGAGGATGCGTCGTATCTTCTTTGCGTAATGGGGGTCCGTGGCCCACACTCCTCCCCCGAGCTGGCTGATCCTCCGCACCCAGTACCCTCTGCTCTTCTGCGCGGCTCTGGCGTCGTGGAACCGGTCGTGCGGTTTGCCGATGGGCTTCTTGCCGGTGTAGGCGGCCATGTGGTTGACGTGCATCCTGACTCCTTCGTATGCGGTTCTGGGGCGCTCGAAGTCCCTCGGAGCGTCGCCGACGTTGCCGCCTTTTTTGATGCCGGCCATGTTCCAGGGCCGCGAGTCCCCGCCGTAGCGTCCGTATCCGGTCTCGAGCATGGCCTGAGCGACGAGCACGTCGGGGGCTATGCCGACCCTGGGAGCGAGCTTGTAGTAGTGGGGGATGGCCTTGAGGATGTACTTCGTGCCGCCGGCGGAACGAGCGTACCTGGCGACTTCCCTCTGGTTGTAAATGGGACGACCGAGGATGGAGTTCGGGTGGCGGGAGGGTTTGGACCGGGGCTTCGCGGTTTCATCGGCGTTGTCCGCTGAGTGCCGGGCGCTCTCCGCCGGTCGAGCCGCTCCCAACGTCAGAAGCGCGGCGCAGACAGCGGCCAGCGTGAACGCCGCGAAGAGCGTGATCGCCCACCGCAGGTTCGACTGTTTGTTGTGTCCGGGTCCGCCGGGATGCTTCGCTCGTCTCCATTTGGTTCCCCCCTCGATGCGCGTGGACTTGATCTTTCTGTCGCTCCGGTAGCATAGACCATTCGCGGCTTTCGGCGCACCACTCAGACGTACTATTTTTGCCGGAAACGCGGAAATTTTTATGACAGAGCCTGCGCGAGGAGACCGAACGCCGCGCCTCCGAACACCAGCCACGCGGAGTTGACCTTGAATCGCATGAGGAGCCCGAGAGAAACCAGGGCGAGCAATGCCGTCGCCGGGTCCACTATCGTCGCCCGTCCGAGTTGCAGCGTCACCCCGGCCATCAGCGCGAGCGAGACGACGTTCACCCCGTCCAGCAAGCTCGCCATGACGGGAGACTCTCTGAGCCTCGGGATCAAAGGTCCCGTGACCGCGACGAACACGAAGGCCGGCAAGAAGATACCGACGGTCGCGAATATGGCCCCCGGAACCCCTTCGAGCAAATACCCGATGAACGTCGCCGTCGTGAAGAGCGGCCCCGGCGTGAACTGCCCGATGGCGACCGCGTCTATGAGCTGCCGCTCGCTCAACATTCCCGGCCCGACGAACTCCGAGCGGAGAAAAGCCAGAAGCACGTACCCGCTCCCGAACAGGACCGCCCCTATCTTCAAAAACGAGAAAAAGAGTCCTCCGACACCGGCGACCGCCGCCGGCGTCTGGAGCGCCAGAAGCCAGATCGGAGCCAGAGAGTTCGCGCCGCGCCACCGGCTCCATGACCGGCTCGCAATGAGCGCGAGCAGGGCGCCGCCGATCAGCAACGGTATCTCCCCGATGCCGGTGAACAGGTACAGGACCAGAGCGAGCGTACCCGCGACGGCGGTGACGGCGCCCTTGACCGCAGTCTTCAGTAGGCCGTAGAGCGCCTGAGCCACGATGGCGATGATGACCGGCGAGATGCCGTAGAGAAGGGCTTCTCCGGTCGGGGTTTCGCCGTAGCGGGCGTAGAAAATCGCGAGAACCAGGACTATTGCGGAAGCCGGAACGATAAAGCAGGCTCCGGCCACCAGCAGTCCGCGCCAACCGGCTCTCAGGCGTCCGATGTGGATCGCGAGTTCCGTGGAGTTGGGGCCGGGGATGAGGTTCGTCGCCCCGACGAGGTCGAGGAATTCCTGCTCGGAGAGCCACTTCCGCCTCACTACGACCTCATCGCGCATCATCGCGATGTGGGCTGCCGGTCCCCCGAACGCTATGAAGCCGAGCTTGGTGAAGAGTCGGAAGAGTTCCCAAAGTTCGCCGCTTCTGCTCCGGTGCATCTCCCTCCAAAACTCGAGACCGCCTGGATTGTAAATAGTAGAAGCGGTGTTTGTGTAATAAAGTAACGCAGGTTCAATTGAAACACGTCCGATTTCAGAGGCGGGAATTTTTGGACCGCGATTTGACGCGCAAGGAGTTTTTGAAGATCGCCGGAGCAGGGGTCGCGGGCGCGACATTGCTCGGGACGAGTTCGGCCTGCGGCGGGGTGAGCTATTTGCCGAGTGGAGGTTCGAGGATGAACGTGGTCGTGGTGATTCTGGACAGCTTGAGAAAAGACCACGTAGGAGCATACGGGAACGATTGGATCCAAACCCCAAACCTCGACGCCCTCGCCAAAGAAAGCCTCCGCTTCACCCGAGCCTACCCCGAGTCCATCCCCACCATCCCGGCGAGAAGGGCTATCTATACCGGAACCAGAACCTGGCCTTTCCGTAACTGGGTCCCCCAGAAAGGAGAGACGTTCTTCCCGGCGGGCTGGCAGCGAATCCCCGAAAACCAGGTGAGCCTGCCCGAGATCCTGGTCGAGCAGGAGTTTTCGACCGCGCTCATCACCGACACCCAGCACCAGTTCAAAGCCTCGATGAACTTCCAGCGCGGCTTCGACGTCTTCGACTACATCCGCGGCCAGGAAAGAGACAAATACCGGGCGATAAGCTCCGCGCCCCCCGAACTCGTCGAGAAACAGGTTGTTCCCGGCAACGACCGGAGCATGGTGGACAAGGTCCGCCAGTACGTCGCGAACACCTGGTACCGCAAAGG
>JBOHBL010000782.1:0-9910 GCA_050698295.1 Rubrobacteraceae bacterium
CGGTAAACCTGCCGCGCGTCTATGAAGAGGACTTTGTCTTCGCGCTCGCCGTCCCGCTTGCCTTTATCGAGGAACCACAGCGTGCATGGGAGGGTGACGGTGTAGAAAAAGTTCGAGCCGACGGAGACTATGGCGTCCACTACGCGCTCTTCGATGAGCTTCTTGCGGATCTCCAGCTCGCTTCCCCTCGCATCGCTCGCCGAGTTCGCCATGACGAAACCGGCGCGGCCGCGCTCGCCCAGGGCGCTGTGAAACTCCTGTATCCACAAGTAGTTCGCGTTGTCCACCCTCGGGACGCCGAAAGGGTATCTCGGGTCGTCCGCGACTTTTTCCCGATCCACGCCGTTGACGTTGAACGGGGGGTTCGCCATCACGAAGTCGAAACGGCCCCGGCAGTTGTGGATGTTCTCGTAGTACGTGTTCCCCTGCCGGACGTCGCCGGAGAGACCATGCACGGCGAGGTTCATCCGGCAGAGGCGCACGGTCGCCGCGACCCGCTCCTGGCCGTAGACGGATATCTCCGCGTTCGGGTTGCCCCGGTGGTTCTCCACGAAGCGCGCGCTCTGCACGAACATGCCTCCCGAGCCGCACGCCGGGTCGAAGATGCGTCCGTGGTAGGGCTCCATGGTTTCCACAATGAGGCGCACGATGGAAGTTGGGGTGAAGAACTCGCCGCCGCGTTGTCCCTCCGCCATCGCGAACTTGCCCAGGAAATACTCGTAGATCCTGCCGAACACGTCCCCTTCGAGGTCCATCGGTATACCTGAGAAGCTCTTGAGGAGGGCGACGAGCGTGTCGTTGCCGAGCCGGTTGTACGTCTTCGGCAGGACGTCCTTGAGCTCCTCGTTCTCCTCCTCGACGGCCCGCATCGCGTCGTTTATGGCCCGCCCGACGTTCTCTCCTTCGGGCAGATCGAGCAGGTTAGAAAACCGGGCTTCTTCAGGCAAATACATCACGCCCCGCGCCTGGTAGTCGGCTTTGCCGAGACGCCGGCGTGTGCTGCGGGTACGACTTTCCAGTTCCTCTTTCGCCGCCGCGAACTTATGGTCGGCGTAGCGGAGGAAGATCAAACCGAGCACGGGAACCGAATACTCTGTCGCGCTCAGGTTGCTGTTCGCCCGGAGTTGATCCGCCGATTCCCACAGCTTCTTTTCGATGCCGACGTTGTTTTCCGTCACCGATCATCCCCTCTCGACGCCTCCCGGAAAGATCGAATTCTATACGTCCGCCGAACGAACTTCTCCGGCTCATACCGAATCCGGTCAAGCATCTCCAAGCTGAGCTTGATGCGTATGGATCACCCCTGGGGGCGTGGGGACCCGCGATGCTTAAAAGCTCTCCTTCATGCGGGCAGGATGCCCGCGCCCCCAGGACATCTTCTTCGGATCCAATTCGGAGAGACTTGATTCCTTCCCGGAGTCGCATTTCGTCTTTACCTACTCCCCGGTGCCTCCGACTCCCGTACTCCCGCCGAGTACTATCCGCCCGGATCCCGTATCAAGCGAGTTTCAGCTCCGGCTCGATCTCGGCCATATACTCGAAGTCGCGGTCGTTGTGGAGTAAAAACAGGTCGTTCTCGATGGCGATTCGGGCTATGAGGCAGTCTATGGCGCTTCGGATCGTCACACCCGCTCGCCGACAATCGAAGTAGATTCGGGCGGCTTCCTTATAGCTTTCGACGGGGTCTTCGGGGTGGTAGAAATCTTGCGTGTTCATGAAATCCACCAGGTAGTCGAACTTGGCCGGCGACGCCGCGCCTTGCAACACTTCCTGGTGGATCAGGGCCGTGATGCCGAAGGGAAGGCCGCGCTCCTGTATTTCGTCGAACCTCCCGGTAACTTCGTTCTCTATGTCCCTCATGTAGTCGATCCAGACCGAGGTGTCCACGAGATACAAAGCTATGTGCCTTCGCGCAGCTTTTTGTAGTCGTAGTCCGGGTCAATGAGTACCTTCCCCCGCAACTCCCTTATGTCCCTCCGCCGATGATTCGCCACGAACTCCTTCAAGGCGAGATCCACCAACTCCCGCTTGGTCTTCACGTCCGCGTGCTTGAACGCCTCCTCCACCAACTCGTCATCCAACACAATGTTCGTCCTCACAATACACACCTCCTCATGTGTATTGTAATACACCGCAAAAGCGGCGAGACGCAATCTCTTCACGCCCCGCCATGCGCTGTCTACCGGACGCCGAGCTCTTTCGAGAGCCACTCGTCGAACTCGCGCCGCTCTTCGGAGATGCGGCGGCTGAGTTCTTCACGTCCGGGGATTTCACCGTGGTCGAACTGGAGGAGCTCGGGGCGGGAGGCTCGGATGCTCTCTCGCTCGGAGTCGGTGGCTGCGGCATCAACTTGCCCGTTTTCGTCCACGATGACGCCGTAATCCTCTTTGGCGGAATCGCAGCTTATGAGGTTCCATCGCAGGTCTTTGGCGACGGCTTCGGGGTCGCGCTCCAGCGGGTCGCCGAGTCCTCCGGCCCCGGCGGTCTCGAAGACGAGTTTGTCTCCCTCGAAGACGGGCACGTCCCGGACTTTGGACGGCATGGAGACTTCTTCGCCGTTTTTGCGGATGAGAGTTTTCCTCGAAGACGCGCCCGGCTTGCCTCCATCGACGCCGTAAGGATACGTCCGGGCGCGGTCGTCCTGGTAGGTTATGCGCCCGTCGGCGAGGAAGCGGTATGTCCGTCTCACGCCGCAGCCGCCCCTGAACTGCCCCGCGCCGCAGGAGTCCCGCCGGACCCTGTACTCCTCGACGATGAGCGGGTAGTACTTCTCCATGTACTCGACCGGGACCGCCAGGAACTCCGGCCACCACGAGTGCCCGTCGAGGCCGTCCTTGCCGGGACGAGCCGGGATGCCTCCGTACAAAATCTCCATCGTCTGGAACGGCTCTCCGCTCTTTTTCACCCCCGAATACACGAAGTTCGGGCTGGTGCCGTAGGAGCCGGAGACCTTGAACGCCCCGATGGCTTTGGCGTAGACCGCGCCGAGAACGTCGAACTGGCGGGCCATCACGACGAGGCGGTTTGAGAGGGGCGCGGGGTCTTTGGGGTTGAGGACCGAGCCCTCCGGGAGCGTGACCTTCACCACGTCGCAGTAACCGTCGTTGAAGAGGATGGTCGGGTCGAACGCCATGATCAAGAACACCCCGGCGAACATCTGGAACATCCGCTCGTTGAGCAGGAAGTTGACGGGACCGGGGACCTGCGGGTCGGTGCCGGTCCAGTCGAGGTGCAGCTCGTCGCCCTCGCGCCACATCGTGAGCTTGAGCTTTATGGGACCGTTGCCGAGGCCATCGTCGTCGGTGTAGTCCTCGAAGGAAAATCTCTCGCCCTCGGTGACGTTGTCCCTTATGAGCTTGATGACGCTCTCGCGGGTGCGAGCGAGGAGCGCGTCGCACGCCTCCAGATACGTTTCTTTCCCGAAGCGGTCGCAGATATCCTTTACCCTCTGCGCTCCGGCGGCGGTCCCGGCGGCCAGCGCCATGACGTCGGCGCGGGTCTCGCGGGGAGTGCGCGAGTTGTGGCAGAAAAAACGAAGGACTTCCTCGTTCAATTTCCCGCCGTCGTAGAGTTTCACGGGCGGCATGCGTACGCCTTCCTCGTAGATGGAGCGGGCGTCGATGGGGATGGAACCCGCCGTCGAGCCGCCCACGTCCATCAGGTTGCCCCACTGGAGGGCGTAGCCGATGTGGGTATCGGAGTGGAAGATCGGACGGATGAGGAGCAGGTCGGGAAGATGGGAGGTGCTTCCATCCATCATGTACGGGTCGTTCACCGCGATCACATCGCCGTCTCTCAAATCCTCCTTGCGATACGGCGAGTGTTCGAGGACCGTATCCACCGGGCTCCCGAACTGGCCCACGACCATCCGCCCCTGTTCGTCGGCGATGAGCGGAAACTCATCCGCCTGCTCGCGAATGATTGGGGAGACGGCGGTCGTCACGAGCACCCGATCCATCTCGTCCCGGATATTCTTGAGCGCGTTCTCGATGATATCGAGGGTTACCTGGTCTATGTCGTGTTCGCGGACGAAGTCCGGAAGGGCTTCTTCGATCATTGTTGCTCCCTTCGGTCGCGGAGGAATGGAGGAGTGGAGGAGTCGTATTTTGTTTTCCCGACTCCTCCATCTCCTCTACTCCTCTTCGATCAATATATTCCCAAACCGGTCCACCAACCCGCGATACCCCAGCTCGATGACGGTCGTGGCGTCGTCCTGGATGATGATGGCGGGGCCGCTCACGACGTTCGAGGGTCGCAGTTTGCTCCGGTCGTAGACGGGGGTGTCCATCCATTCGCCGAAGTGCACGCTCTCGGTTCGCTCGACGGCGTTGGAGGCGTCGGGGCCGTGTCCGTCCTCGCTCTCGGCGAGTGAGACGCCTTTTATCTGGCCGCGTCCGACGACCCGGAGCGTCGCTATTTCGAGCGGCGAGTCGTCGAGTTCGAAGTTGTATCGCTGGCGATGCGCGTCCTCGAAGGTCTTGCGGAGGAAGGCGCAGTCCTCGCCGACCACCTCGTCGAGGGTGAACCGGCAGGGGATCTGGATGTTCTGCATGTAGTATCGGCAGTCGGCGTAGAGGTCGAAGACCCGTTGTTCGCTGTTCACTCCCTCACCACTCAACCATTCGTCCGCTCCGGCTATGAGATCGTCCACCCTCTCTTTCATCTCATCGGCAGGCGTCTCCTCGGCGATCTTCAGGTATGTCTCGGGGAACTCGTTCTGGATGTCCGAGGAGAGGAACCCGAACGCGCTCATGACCCCCGGCGTCGGCGGTATGACCACCGGCTTCGAGCGTATGAGCCTCGCCAGAGCGTTGGCGTGCATCGGTCCCGCTCCGCCGAACGCGACCAGCCCGAAATCCCTCGGGTCGTGACCGCGCTCGACGCTCACGACGCGCAAAGCGGCGTGCATGTTCTCGTTGACTATCTCGAGGATGGCTTCGGCGGCTTCTTCGACGCTCATCCCGAGCGGGTCCGCCACGCTCCCGACGGCGCGTCTCGCGGCTTCTTCGTTGAGTTCCAGAGTCCCTCCGAGCTTCGCTTTCGGCGAGAGGCGGTGGAGCACGACGTTCGCGTCGGTGACGGTCGGGGCTTCGCCGCCCTGGCCGTAGCAGGCCGGGCCGGGGTCGGCGCCCGCGCTCATCGGCCCGACCTGCAAAGCGCCGCTCGTCGAGAGGAACGCGATGGAACCCCCGCCCGCGCCCACCGAATGCACGTCGGCGGCGGGCATCTTGAACTGGAAGTAGCCGAGCTGAATCTGCCGCTGAACCAGCGCTTCTCCGCCGAGACACAGCGAAACGTCGGTACTCGTGCCACCCATGTCGAAGGTCAGGACATCCGGGACGCCGATAGTTCGCGCCAGATACGCCGAACCCGTCACGCCGCCCGAAGGCCCCGACAGGGCTATCTGGATCGGGCGCTCGGACACCGCCTGAGTACTCATCGCCCCGCCGTCCGAGCGGACGATGGAAAGGTTGCCTGTGAACCGCTTTTCCTTGATCGACCTCTCGAACCCGCTCATATAAATGGCGGTCTTCGGCTGGACGGCGGTGTTGACCACGGTGGTGAGCGTTCGCTCGTACTCGCCGTATTCCTGCCCGATCTCCGACGAAATAGAGACCGCCAGGTCGGGATTTATCTCCTTTACGATCTCCCGCGCCCGCCGCTCGTGAGCCGGGTTCAGATACGAGTTGATGAAGCTGACGGTTATGGCTTCGACGCCGCGCTCCACGAGCTCGTTGACGGCGCGCTGGACCTCGTCTTCGTCGAGCGGCTGCAATATCTCTCCGTCCGCTCCGATCCGCTCCCCTATCCCCCTCGTGTCGGTGGGATCGGCGGGCGGGTCGGGCTTCTCGAGGATCATCCACCCGTAGAGCGGCCCCGGCGTCCACGCCCGCGCCAGAAGCAGATTCTCTTCGTGTCCCTTCGTGGTGATGAGCCCGACGCGAGAGCCCGTATTGGTGAGGATCGCATTGGTCACCACCGTCGTGCCGTGGAAGAGCAGGTTCAGGTCCGTGAACCCGATCCCGACTTTTCCACACACGCTCTCGATGCCGGTGACCACGCCCCGCGACGGGTCGTCGGGCGTGGTGAGGACTTTGCCCTCGGTCAACTCGCCGGAACTCTCGTCGAAGATGAGGACGTCGGTGAAGGTCCCGCCCACGTCCACGGCGACGTTGTACATGCTTCGCTCCCTTCGGTCGCTGGTTTCAGGTTTCAGGCATCAGGCTTCAGGTCTTTTTGGTGGACGGATCACTCGCTCACGCTGCCGTTTGTTCTTCATGTCCGGTTCCTTTCCCGTCGTCCGTTTCTGGCTAATTACCAACCGCTCTGAAATTTCCCGCTTTGTAGACCCTTCCGGGGAGTTCCTTTTCGAGTTGTTCGGAGAGCCAGGCAGCGACTTCGATGAGGGCTTCGAGGTCTATGCCGGTCTCAAAGCCCATGCCGTGGAGGGTGTAGACGAGGTCTTCGGTGGAGATGTTTCCGGTGGCTTTCGGAGCGAAGGGGCATCCTCCGGTCCCGCCGACGGAGGAGTCGAGGACCTCCGCTCCGCACTCGACGGCGGTCACGGCGTTGGCGATGCCGGTGTGGCGCGTGTCGTGGAAGTGGCACCCGACAGTGGCGTCGAGCCGCTTGAGACCTTCGACCAGCTCGCGGACCTGACTCGGCACCCCGACGCCTATCGTGTCTGCGAGGATCAACTCATCGGGCATCTCCTCGACCACTTCCTCGGCGATGCTCAGAACTTTCTCCGGCTTCACCTCGCCCTCGAAAGGACACCCGAACGCGACGCTCAAAGTCACCGCGACCCGGATGCCGTCCTCTTTGGCGCGCCTGGTGAGCTTCTTCGAAAGCTCGATGGAATCCGCGACGGTCGAGTTCTGGTTGCGCCTCGCGAACTCCCCGGTGACGGGAAATGCGTGGCGGACCTCGTCCACCTTCGCGGCGATGGCCCGGTCATAGCCCTTCTCGTTGAGAACGAGCCCGGCGTAGACCACGTCTTCTCCGCGGTTGACGCCGGACATGACTTCCTCGGCGCCGGCCATTTGAGGCACTCTTTTCGGGTTGACGAAGCTCGCGGCCTCCATGCAGGATATTCCCGCCGCCGCGAGACGGTCACAGAGTTCGGCCCGGACTTCCGGCGCGAGCGTCTTTTTCTCGTTCTGAAGGCCGTCGCGCGGACCGACCTCCATGACCCCAATTCGCATCAAACGATCCCCTTTTCGCCGAGTTCGGACAACTCTTTTTCCTCGATCCCGAGAAGCTCCCCGTAGATTTCCTCGTTGTGCTCGCCGAGGAGCGGGCCGGTCCGCTCGACTTTGCCGGGCGTCTCGGAGAGCTTCGGGACGACGTTTTGCATGGGTATCGGGCCTATCTCCGGATCCTCGACCTCGACGATGTTCTCTCTGGCCGCGTAGTGGGGATCGTTCATCATGTCCTCGGCGGTGAATATCTTGCCCGACGGGACCCCCGCTTCGGCCATCGCATCGAGGACTTCCTCCGAGGGTCGCTCCTTCGTCCAGGCGGAGATCAGGGCGTCGAGTTCTTCCATGTTCTCGCCTCTGGCGTGATGGGTGGAGTATTTTTCGTCCTCGGCCCACTCGGGGCGCCCGAGAGCCTTTGCGAGCCGCCCGAAGACGGTGTCGGCGTTTCCGGCGATGAGGACGTAATCGTCGTCCCTCGTCGGATAGATGTTCGACGGCGCGACGAACGGCAACACGGTGCCGGTCCGGCCCCGCGTGTGCCCGGTGAGAGCGTGCTCGGGGATGGTGCTCTCCATGAGGGCGAGGACCGCTTCGTAGATACCAACGTCCACGACCTGTCCGCGACCGCCGTTGTGTTCCCGACTGTAAAGCGCGGTCAACGCGCCCAGAGCGCCAAAGGTGGCCGCCAGCGAATCTCCCAAACTGATGCCCGTCCTCGGTGGCGCTTGATCCGGAAACCCTGTCACGTGCCGGATGCCGCCCATCGCCTCGCCGATGGCCCCGAAACCCGCCCGATCGCGGTACGGCCCCGTCTGCCCGTAGCCGGAGACGCGCACCATCACGAGTCCGGGGTTGATCTCCCTCAACTCCTCATAACTCATCCCCCACCGCTCCATCGTGCCGGGCCGGAAGTTCTCGACGAGCACGTCGGCTCTTTCGATGAGCTTGCGGGCGAGCTTTTGTCCTTCCTTTTCCCGCAAGTTCAGCGTGACGGACTTCTTGTTTCTCGCTATGATCGGCCACCACAGAGTGCGCCCGTTTTCTCTATGCCTCCCCCACACTCGCATCGGGTCGCCTTTTCCGGGCGGCTCGACTTTTATGACTTCGGCGCCGAAGTCCGCGAGGAGCTGGCCGCAGAACGGTCCCGCCAAAAGGCTCCCCATCTCGACGACGCGCAGTCCTTCGAGCGGTTTTTTACTCACGGCTCGCGTCCTCCTTGAGTGCTTTTATGACGAAGTCCCGGCCTTCGTAGACGTGTTCGCGCATGACGATCTCCGCCCGCTCTCCGTCCCGCTGCTCCAGCGCGGTGAGTATTTGCCGGTGATAGTGGTTGGATATCGTCCGCTCCTTCGGCGTGTACCAGTAAAACGCCTTGAACACGAGCGGGACCTCGACGGTCCTTTGTATGAGCTTTTCGAGCCTCCCGTTGCGGCTCGCCTCGACGATGGTCCCGTGAAAGCGCCCGTTGCCCTCCACGATCCGGCGTATGGCCTCCTCGCGATCCGGCGCTCGCTCGGGCGATATCCCCGCCTGCTCTTCGGCCAGCGACCTCAGACGTTCGAGTTCTTCCTCCTCGATCCTGTCGGCTGCGCGACGCGCGGCGTACCCTTCGAGGACGGCCCGCAGGTCGTAGATGTCCCACACGTCCTCGACGGAGAACGAACAGACCACCGCGCCCCTGTTCGGCGCGATCTCCACGAGCCCCTCAGCCTCCAGCATCGTGAGCGCCTGCCTCACCGGCGTCCGGCTCACCCCGAGCCTCTCCGCGACTTGCTCCTCGACCAGCCTCTCGTCCGGACGATACTCGCCGTCGAGGATCAAAGCCCGCAAACGCCCCAACGTCCCAACCGATCCACCCCGCTCCACCCCGCCGATAGCCTCTCTCAAAGAACTTTCTCCAAATTCCTCTCCGTAAGCGAAATTGTATACAACTGTGTGCCATGAAGTCAAATTCGCGTGTTCTATAGCGGTTTTTGTATACATGGCCGGGATATGTCCGGGGCATGGACTTTGGGGCGGGGTTGCGGGGGGATCGGGTAGAATGAAGATCCACGAGCGAATAGAGGCTGGGATGGAGCAGAGGGCCAACGACGACGGGCATGTGCGACAGCTCACCAGGGAGGAAGGTCGGGAGCTTTTGGATCGGCATGCGCGACGCTACCTCGGCATAAGCGGCGAGGAGTTCATCCGGCGGTGGGACGCGGGGGAATACGGCGATCCGGACGACCGGACGCAGAACCCTCCCGGCGTGATGTAACTTGCTATGATCCTGCCGTTTGTCAGGTAGCGTTCTTTCCCAGCCGTGTCGAATACCCCTTACGACGCCTTCGATGCGTTTCGGTCTTCCCTGCAAAAAGCCGTCTCTTTCACGTCTGGGCCTTTATAGGAACGAACGGGTACAGTCCCGGTCAGGATCACGCGCTCGTTCCGAACCTCGGAGACCCTGTGAGGTTACGCGGCGATATCGAACTGAATTTCCTGACGAGAACGTGGTATCGGGTGGTGAATGCTGAAGGAGAGCGAAGCCTCTGGAAAGTCGTGGCCGTAGCATAGTCGACCCTGAAAAAGTCTATTCAGCAATCGCCGCAAGGGTTCCATGGGGCGGGCGAGGGGAAAAGCGCGCCACAAACCGCTCCAGCAAAAACGACAACGAAGCTCCGAGGGCCGCGAGGAGCTTGGAGAAGTTCATGCCCGCCGCGCTCAGCACC
>JBOHBL010000783.1:0-2793 GCA_050698295.1 Rubrobacteraceae bacterium
ACCTCATGTAGAGCGTCTCCCGCGAGAGCCGGGAGAACATCCCGGCCATCTCTTCGGCATCTTCCCGCGATGCCGTCCTTATCTCCGGCTCCGCCAAGTGAGCCCGACTACTCTTTTCCGCGACTTCCGTGATCACTCCGTTACCTCCTCGTTCGTCAGGGAGCCCAGGTACTCTTCGAGGTGCTCGACGGCCCTCCGCATGTGCGACGGGTCTTCGTGCAGGCGGCTGAGCATCACGGCGCCTTCGAGGGTCGAGACGACGATGCTGGCGGTCTTCCGAGGGTCCGCGTCGGGACGGAACTCTCCTGTGCTTATCCCCTCTTTTACGAGGCTCCCGACGAGCCGGAGCCAGCCGTTGGCGAATTCCCTCGCCCGTTCTTTTAGCGCCGGGTTGGCGTCGGTGGACTCGACGGCGCTGTTGAGCACGGGGCACCCGCCCGCGACCGGCGGGTCCTCGACGATGCCAGCCATCTCGTACATGACGGCGAAGAGCTTCTCGAGCGCCCCGTCTTTTCCTTTCATCGCCGCCGCGTACCTCCGCTCCATGACGCCGACGGCGTACTCGAAGGCGGCCAGCGCGAGCTCCTCCTTGCCGCCGAAGTGGTTGTAGATGCCGCCCTTTTCCAGCCCCGTCTCCCGCACGAGGTCGTTCATCGACGTCCCGAAGTATCCTTTGGTGTTGAAGACGGGCGCGGAACGTTCGATGATCGCCCGGCGCGTGCGCTCTCCTTTCCTCATTCCCGCGCCTCCACCACCGCCAGGGCGCAGCGCGAGACGCAGACGAGCTTGTCTTCTTCGTCCCGGATGCGGACCTCCCAGACCTGCGAATTCCGTCCTCTGTGAACCGGTACCCCCACGGCCGTCAGTCTCCCCGACCTCTTGGCTCGCACGTGGCTCGCGTTGATCTCCGTCCCGAACGCGGTCTTTCCTTCCTCGCAGTTGAGCCACGCCCCCACGCTCGCCACCGACTCCGCAAGCGTCACGCTCACCCCGCCGTGCAAATACCCCAGCGGATGCAAATGCCGCCCATCCACCGGCATCGTCGCCACCACCCGATCCCCCCCAACCTCCACGAACTCCACCCCGAGATCCCGCGGCATCCCCTCCTTCTCCAACAGAGAATAGTCCACCTCTTTCATGCCGCCTCCTTGAATTATAACCGACCGGTCGGTCTTATATTATCGCAAGTCGGAGATGAAGTCCAGGGATCGAGGCTGTGCTATACCCTCTGGGTTTGAGGCGTTCGAGCGGGAGGTCTTATGCGGGACGAGGCGACGATGAATCTGGCCGAGAGTTTGAATGTCGAGCCTCTCGGGATTGGCGCGTGGGCGTGGGGCACGAAGAGGCTTTGGGGCTACGGCGGCGAGTACGGCAGGCGCGAGGTGGAGGCGGCTTTCCGAGCGAGCGTCGAGAACGGCGCGAGTTTCGTGGACACCGCAGAGATATACGGCAACGGCGAGTCGGAGAGGATCATCGGCGAGGTGATGCGTGAAGGCGGTTTTTCCAAAGAACCGGTCATCGCGACGAAGTTCGCCCCGCTCCCGTACCGTCTCTCCCCGCGTTCCCTGCTTGACGCTTTGGATCAGAGCCTCGTCCGGCTCGGGGTGGCGACGGTGGACTTGTACCAGATCCACTTCAACTCCCCGATCCCGAACAAAGACGGCCTCCTCGACGCGCTCGCCGAAGCGGTCAGGGAAGGGAAGACGCGCCACGTCGGGGTGAGCAACTACAACGCCGACGCGACCTACCGGGCCTACGAACGCCTCGCCAGACACGGCGTGAAGCTCGCCTCGAACCAGGTCCAGTACAGCCTCCTCCACCGTAAGCCCGAGACGAACGGCGTCCTCGAAGCGTGTCGCGACCTCGGCGTGACGCTCATCGCCTACAGCCCCATCGCCCAGGGGCTCCTGACCGGCAAATACCGTCCCGGCGACAAACCGTCGGGCATGATGCGCCGCTTCGGGAGCGCGTTTCGCGAGAGCAACCTCAAACGGGTCGAGCCGGTCGTGGAGATCCTGCGCGAGGTCGGCGAGGCACACGATAGGGAGCCCGCGCAGGTCGCCCTGAACTGGCTGATAAGAAAAGGGACCATTCCCATCCCCGGCGCGAAGAACGCCCACCAGGCCGCGCAGAACGCCGCGGCCCTCGGGTGGTCGCTCACCGGCGAAGAAGTCGAGCGTCTGGATCTCGCCACGCTCGGCTGGCGCTGAACGAGCCGGGACTGTCCGAACGTCCGGGGCGAAAACCGCGCTTTCGTCCGATGTGTGGAGGCTCCGTCCGGGCCATCATACGGGAGCGAAAGAGACCCGGACGAGGAGGTTCGTCATGGACAGGGAAATATTGGAACAGGTAGAGCGCGAGGTCCTGCTCTGGCCCGGCGTCGGCAGGGACCCGGAGCGGTCCCGCGTCTCGCTCTACAGGTTCGGGGGGAGGCAGATCGGGCACGTCCACCACGACGGCGTGGCCGACATCCCGTTCTCCAAAGCCGTCCACGACGAACTGATATCGACCGGAAAAGCCGAACCGCACCGGGGAGGCTTCCCGGCGGTCGTGAGCTACGGCCTCCACACCCCCGAAGACGTGCCCGGAGCCATCGAACTCTTCCGCCTGAGCTACGAACGTGCGAAAGAGTCCGCCAAACGGCGCGCCGAGCGTCGCAAAGCATGAGGCGGAAAGCAAGACGCGCCACGAGTTAAGTAATCTCCAGGCTGGATCGATGGCTTTCCTCTCTGGGGGCGCGGGCATCCTGCCCGCATGAGAGCAGGCGTGCGTATCGCAGTTTAGACGCGCCGG
>JBOHBL010000784.1:0-6554 GCA_050698295.1 Rubrobacteraceae bacterium
GAGCCACGTCGTCGCCGGGACCGCAGTCGATGGTGTCCGGCCCATCGTCGCCGTCGGCGTGGATGGTATCGTTGCCATCGCCGCCGAACGCGCTGTCTTCTCCAGACCCGAGAAAGATGGTGTCGGCGCCGTTTCCACCCTTCGCGATGTCGTTGCCGGCCCCTCCCGCCAGCCTGTCGTTGCCGGCCCCTCCCGCCAGCGTGTCGTTGCCGGAGTTCCCTTTCAGCTTGTCTTGTCCGGAGCCTCCCTTCAACTTGTCGTCGCCGGAGGCGCCGCGCAGGATATCTTTGCCGGAGCCCCCCTTCAACTTGTCGTCGCCGGCCTTGCCAAAGAGCTTGTCGTTGCCGCCACGACCCAGGATCTTGTCGTTCTTCGACGTCCCCACAAGCCTCTCGGACTTGTTGGTCCCGACGATCTTCTTGGCCTCAGCCCTCTCAGCGAAGGCGAGAGTTACCGCCAACGCAAACAAAACCGCCAGAAACGCGGCAAACAACCTCGCCGCGCAAACACGACTCGTCAAGCCAGATACGTTCATTGACACCTCCCATGTGTTCTTGGTCCGTCCCGGAGAGTGACGGCTCCACCAGGACGCTCTATTCGACTTCCATATCTCTCTCCTCCTCCAGACCGTCCCGCGACGCGCCTTTTCTTGATGCAACTCCCCCTTTCTCGTTCTCGGGAAGCAAGCGATATGGAAACTGTAGGTCACTTATCGGACGTAAACTCGAAATCTTTAGCCCTGAAAGCCCCCCGTAACTGAATTGAAACGTTTTTTAACCTGAATTAATACAGACGTGTCGTTTTGCCTTTTACATACTATGCATTAGAAGTCGCATCGGTTGTCGTCTTTACGGCGGCGGGTTTACTCTGACGGTTGCGATTGAGGAATGATTCTATAAAATAGGCACGTTCATTGACACCTCCCGTGTGTTTTTGAACCGGTCCCGGGGAGTGGCGGCTCCGCCGGGACACTTTATGCGCGCGGTCTCTGCTCTGTTTCCTTCTCTACCAGTAGTATGTGATCGGGGCGTACTTTTGATACGGTCGCCTGGGGAGGCTTCGTCCTCGAAGACCTTAGCCGGGCGGAACCTCACCAGTCTATGGGACGCCGGTCGCGGTAGAAGCCGCCGGTGGGGCCGTTGTTGGGGAGCGTGGCGGCCCAGACGGGGGTATCGGCGCCGTCCTCGACGGAACGCGGCGCGCCGGAGCTTCCCATGTCGGTTTGAACCCATCCGGGACAGACGGAGTTGACGAGGACGCCCGTGCCGCGAAGCTCGGAGGCGAAGATGCGCGTGAGGGCATTCAGGCCAGCTTTGGAGACGCGGTAGGCTGGAGAGCCACCGCCCATCTCGGAGATCGCGCCGAGACCGCTGGATATGTTGACGATGCGTCCGTAGCCGTTCTCGCGCATCAGCGGGACGACCGCCTCCGTCAAACGCCACGCTCCGAGGAGGTTCGCCTCCAGCGCGTCGCGGACCCTGTCGAGGTCGGCTTCGATGCCGCTCTGTCCGCGGTCGTTGGCGACACCGGCGTTGTTCACGAGAACGTCGAGGCGACCGAGCTCGTCGCGGATGGAAGCGATGAGAGAATCCACGCTTTCCTGACTCGTAACGTCGAGCCGGCGGACGTGGACCTCGCCGAAGAGTTTTTCTGAGGCTTCGCGTCCCTTCTCCTCGTCGCGGGAACCGAGGAGGACGACCAGGCCCTTCCCGGCGAGTTGGCGGCAGATCTCCAGTCCGATCCCCCTGTTTCCGCCGCTCACGAGCGCGATGCGTTTCTCGTCCATCTCTTCCCTCCTGACGTTTGTCACCTGTTCTTCCCCGAAAATACTACACGCCGACCGCCTCGAAAGCCGCCGCCACCGCCTCCTCCGAAGATGAGGCCACAATCACGTGTTCGCCAAGCTCCCAGCTCGAAAGAGCGACCACCGGACGCCCGACCTTCTTCGCCAGACCGATCTCCGACAAAGTCCCATACTCCCCGCCGATGGCGATGACCACGTCTCCCGAACACGCCACCGCCAGGTTCCGCGCATGCCCGGTCCCGGTGGCGATGGAGTACGAGAGATACCGGTTCGCCTGGCGGCGATCCTCGTCGGGCAAAATCCCGATGGCGACGCCACCGGCCTCGAAAGCGCCGCGAGCCGCCGCCTCCATCACGCCCCCGCGACCGCCGCAGATCACCGTCCCGCCGCGTTCGGCCACCAGACGACCAACCTCTCGCGCTTGTTCGTAAAGCTCATCCGAAGCCTCTCCCGCCCCGACGACGGAGACGTACGTCATGCTCGCTTCGCTCGCCGGGAGTCGGGAGTGGGGAGGCGCTCGCTGACGCTCGCTTCGAGAGTCGGGGTCGTTCTCGACTCTCCCTTCTTCGATACCATCGCCTTCCCGCCCGACGGGCTTTCGCCGAATTCGAACGAAACATTGTCGGACGAAGGTCTCGACATCGAGCATTTCCCGACTCCCGACTCCCGAAGCGGAGCGGAGCCGAAGGCGGAGCGAAGCGCCTCCCCACTCCCCGGAGCGACCGAAGGGAGCGACCTCACAGCGTCGGGTAGCGGTCTATTTGTCCCAGCGTGAACCGAAGCAACTGCACCGCGCCGTCTTTGCTCAAGGGCTCGTTCCAGTTGCCGCACTTCGGGGATTGGATGCACGCCGGGCAGCCGCGTTCGCAGGGGCAGCGCGTGATGACGCCCAAAGTGTCGCGGGCGAGGGATCCAAACGCCTCGAAGCCCCGGCGCGAGATGCCGACCCCGCCCGGATACCCGTCGTAGACGAAGATCGTCGGGAGGGTCGTTTGCCTGTGGATCGGGATCGACAACCCCCCGATGTCTCCCCGGTCGCACATCGCGAAGAGGGGCAAGAGCCCGATCATGCCGTGTTCGGCGGCATGCAGCGCGCCCCCGAAACTCTCGAAGCTCGGCTTCGAGCCGCGAGGAAGCGGCGGAAGCGTGACCCACATCGCCTGCGTTTCGAGGATCACGTCCGGCAGGTCCAGCGGAAAGACCCCGACCTCCCGATCATCGGCGACCTGAATCTTTTTGTAGTGGGTGACGGTATCGGTGGTACGCACCCGCCCCCAATGCAACGTCGCGCCGTTCGCGAGCGGACGTTCGTCCATCTCTTCGAGGATCTCGACATCGGTCTCCACCCTCGGGCGGGTGTGGAACTTGTTCGGGACGCGGCGGGCGATGGCGCGGCCCGCTCGAAAGTCGAGAGACTTTATCTCATACGCATTGCCACGATGTAAATACGTCGCGCCGGGATGCAGTTCGCTCGGGGCGCGGGAAGCTTCCGCCGTCCCGATCAGCTCCCCTTCTCCATCCGCGATCAGGACCGTCTCCGACGAGGCCGAACGCAGGGAGATTTTCCTGGCCGGAGAATCTCCGCCCGCATACACCAACCTTCCGCCACTCTCGATGAGCGAGCCGTCGTCCATCAGATTCTTCGCCATTCGCCCGAACTCCGGCCCGAAGAATTCCTCGTCGTCAGCCGTGAGCGGGGCCTCGTGAGCGGCGGCGAGGAGGTGCGGTCCCAGGATGTACGGGTTCTCCATCGTCACCCGCGCCGCCTCGACCCGACGGCCCAAAACACGCTTCGGGTTCTCGTAGAGGAACTGATCGAGGGAGTCCCGCCCCGCGATGTACACCGCGAGAGAAGGGTCTTTGCCGCGTCCGGCCCGGCCCCACTGCTGCCAGATGGAGGCGACCGAACCAGGGTATCCGCAACACACCACCGCATCCAGCGATCCAACGTCGACTCCCAACTCCAGCGCGTTCGTCGATACGACGCCGAGGAGGTCGCCCCGGAAGAGTTTCTGTTCGATCTCACGCCGTTCCTTCGGTGTGTATCCGGCGCGGTAAGGCGATATCTTCCTCGCCCCGTTCACCCCGAGCCGGTCGGCGGCGTAGCGGTAGATGAGCTCGGCGGCCTTGCGGCTCCTGGCAAAGGCGATGGTCCTCACGCCCGAACCCACCAGCGCCGCGAAGACGAGCGCGCCTTCGGTCAAAATGCTCCGCCGGCTCCCCTTTTCCCTGTCCATGAGAGGAGGGTTTCTGAAAATTACCCGGCGCGGTCCCGAAGACGCGCCGTCCTCATCCACGAGGGTGAAGGGGACCCCGATCAAGCTCTCGGCAAGCTCCTGGGGATTGGCGATCGTCGCGCTCGTGAGAACGAACTTCGGGTCTCCCCCATGCAGCCTCGCCACCCTTCTCAACCTCCGCAGCACCGCAGCGACGTGCGAACCGAAGACTCCGCGCAGCACGTGCGCCTCGTCAACCGCCACGATCTCCAGATTCTTCAGGAAGTTCGCCCACGAGTCGTGGTGAGGAAGAACGCCGATATTCAGCATGTCCGGGTTGGTGAGGACGACGTTCGCCTTGCGCCGGATGTCCGGTCGGATGGAACGCGGCGTGTCGCCGTCGTAAGTCGCCGGATGAACTCCCGGCAGCTTGAACGACTTTATCTTCCCGAGCTGGTCCTGCGCGAGAGCTTTGGTCGGATACAGAAAAAGAGCCCGACTCCCCGGACTTTCCAGCGCCTTCTCGAAGGCCGGAATCTTATAGCAGAGCGACTTCCCGCTCGCCGTCGCGGTCGCCACGACGATGTTGTTTCCCTCTCGCATCCTCTCATACGCCTCGCGCTGGTGCGAGTAGAGTCGTTGCGCGCCTTCTCGACCGAGAGCTTCGACGAGCCTCGGATGGAGGTTCGGGAGATCGACGAGTTCCGGCTCCTTCGGAGGTATGCTCGCGACGGTCTCTCCAATAGACTCCACGGCGCGGCGGCTCATCCCGGCGAGAGGGGAGGTTCGCTTGCGGGTTTTGGCCCTAGATCTCACGCCGCCCGGCAAACGCCCGCCCAAGCGTCACTTCGTCAGCGTATTCGAGGTCTCCGCCAACGGGGAGCCCGCTGGCGAGCGCCGTCACCCGCACCGGGAACTCTTCCACTTCTCTGGCGATGTACATCGCCGTCGCCTCGCCGGTCGTGTTCGGGTTCGTCGCCACGACGAGCTCTTTGGTTCCTTCCCGCTTCACCCGCTCGACGAGTTCGGCTATCCGCAGGTCCTCCGGCTCGATGCCGTCGAGGGGAGACAATGCTCCTCCGAGCACGTGGTAAAGGCCCCGGTACTCGGCCGTCCTCTCTATCGGGCCGATGTCGTACGGGTCTTCGACGACGCAGATGACGCTTGGATCCCTCCTCGGGTCGCGGCAGATGTCGCACTCTTCCTGTTCGGTGAGGTTGAAGCAGCGCCTGCATGGTTTGATCTTCTCTTTCACCTCGCGCAACGCCTCGGCGAGCCCGAGAGCGTCGTCCGCCTTTCCGCGAATAACATGGAAGGCGATCCTCTGCGCGCTCCTGGGACCGATGGAGGGGAGCTTGGAGAGTTCGGTTATGAGTTTCTCTACGGGACGGGCGTAGGTTGCCAACGAGCCTCTCTACCTACATCCCCGGCAGATTCAGACCGAGGTCTCCGAGCCCGCCCGTGATCCCACCGAGACGCTGCGACGCCATTTCCTGCGCGCTGTTGAGCGCCTCGTTGACGGCGGCCTGCACCATGTCCTGAAGCATCTCGACATCCTCGCGGTCGAGGACCTCCGGGTCGATCTCGATAGAGGTGAGCTCGAGCCCGCCGGTCATCGTGGCCTTCACGGCGCCGCCTCCGGCGCTCGCGGTGACGGTCTCTTTGGCGAGCTGCTCCTGCGCCTCCTGCATCTGCTGCTGCATCTGCTGAACCTGCGCCATCATCTTGTTCATGTTTTTGCGTCGTCCCACGAACTAACTCCCTTTGTCGTCACCGAGGTCGAACCGCGCCTGAGCCATCTCGAAGGCTTCGCGCTGGTCGCGGATTATATCATCGTCGTTTCCGGCTCCCGGAGCCCGCGAACTCCCGACAGGGCCATTCATCTCTTCGCCCGGCATTTCGTCGTTCGATTCGGCGGACGCTTGCGCTCCGGGTTCCGGAGAACTTTCCGGCTCGCTCGAGACCTCCTCCCGAACGGGCTCCGAACCGGAGTCGAGCTCCAGGCGCGGCCTCACGCCGAACTTCGTTTCGAGGACTTCGAGCAGGTAGTCCGTGTGTTTGCGTTGTCGGGCCATCTCGACCTGGAAGCTCTGCTCGGCGGGAAAGGAAAGTTTCAATACCTCTCCATCGAAGCCCTCGACGCGGGCGTCCGCGTACACCGCCGCCGTCAACGCCCGCTTCCGCCGCTTGAGTTCCCGCATGACGGAACTCCAGCCGGAAGCAAGGTCCACGCCGCCGGACGGTTTCCCGGAAGCGGGTTCCGAAGCGACCGGCTCTGGCTCGGCAGGTTCAGGAGCGCCCTCTTCGACCGGTTCGTCGTCGGGTTCCGGGGGCGGCTTCTCGACTTCGGCTCTCCGGGTCGGAGTGGGACTTGCGGCGAGATGCCCGTTTTCCAGAGCTTCCAGGCGACTCATCAAGCTCTCCACGGAAGGTTCGGCGTAGTCGCGGGCGAGCTTCATGAAGCAGAGTTCGAGTTCCAGCTTCGCGTCGCCGCCGCGTTTGATGCGCCCCATCGAATCTCCGAGGGCTTCTAT
>JBOHBL010000785.1:0-3592 GCA_050698295.1 Rubrobacteraceae bacterium
GCTCCTCGCGGCCCTCGGAGCTTCGTTGTCGTTTTTGCTGGAGCGGTTTGTGGCGCGCTTTTCCCCTCGCCCGCCCCATGGAACCCTTGCGGCGGCTGCCGGATAGACTTTTTCAGGATCGACTAGAGAAAAACTCGCCCCGAAGAGGAAGACCGAACCCCACGGGATCTTCAAAACTTCCTCCCAGGAGACGACCTTCGCGGGCGAGACGGTCATCAGCGCGACGGCGAGGAAGGCCGGGATGGAAGGGTGCCATCCCGTCAGCGACTCGGCGCACCACAGCAGCGCCATGAAGACGAGGATGCCGGCGAGACGTTTTCTTCTCTCGTCATTGGTCCCAGCTCTTCGAGGCGTCCGGCGACGGCTTCGCGGTTCAGCGTCTGTTCTTGCGGCGTGGGAAAGAGGAGGACGAGGCCGCTCCACAGGGTCGCGAAGGCGAGCACCTCGACGGGCCAGGTCAGGGCGAGCCAGCCGAAGTAGGTGATCCTCTCCCCGTCGGCGCCGGCGACGAGGTCCACGGCGAGCACGTTGACGACGGCGGAGGGCAAAAAAGCTATGCCGCCAAGCGTCGTGCCGAAAGCCAGACCGAGCAATAATCTTTTCGCGCCGTTCGGAGAGCCGTAGCGGATGAAAGTCTCCGCGAGAGCCACGACGACGGGGAGGAGCGCCACGACCCGCACCACGGTCGAAGGAACGAAGGCCGCGAGGACGACGAGCGCGGCGAGCAAACCGGCGAGAACTCCTGAAGAACTCAAAGGGCTACGGAGAAGGAAGTGGTAGGTCAGGCGGCGGGCGAGAGGCGTTCTCTCCAGGGCGGCGGCCATCATGAAGCCCGCGACGAGGAGCAGGGTCGCGGAGGAGCCGAAGCCCGAGACGGCGGCGTCGGGAGAGACCGCGCCGGAAGCCTCGAGGACGAAGATTATCGGGATGGCGGTGGCGGTCAGAGGGACGGCCTCCGAGATCCAGGCCGTCAAAGCCCCCGCCGTGATCGCCAACGCCCACCGCGCCGGAGAGTCGAGGCTCTCCGGCAAAAGCAAAAAGACGGCGACGCCCGCGACGAAAGGCAACGCGCCCACGAGGGCCGCGCGCGCCGTCGAACGTTTCGGATCGCTCAAGGAATCATTTCCTCAACGGACGACGGTCTCATCCACGGAACGAAGCTCCCGGCGGAAGGGGAGAAGGGGTCGGCCGCCGGCCTCACAGTCCGGCCCTGGCCTCCCAGTCGTACATCACCTTGCGCCTGAGTTCCCGGAAGTTCATCACCTCAAGCCGGATCCCATCGGGGTCCTCGAAAAACGTCGCGTAGTAGTCGGGGCCGTACTCCGGGTAGTAGCGCGGTTCCGTGGCCTCGACTCCCGCCTCCCGCAGCTCCCTCGCCGCGCGGTCCACGGCGGCCTCGTCCACCACCCGAAAGCAAAGGTGGTGCAGCCCGGGGGCGTACGGGTCGTGCTTGGAGGAGTTCTCCCTGGCAGGTCTCAGCGGCGAGTACGCGAGCTGGCGGTTGTAGTAGAAGAGGTGGGGATCTCCGCCGATGTCGCCCTCGCCCTTGCGGAAGCCCAGGACGGGCATGACGAGATCGTAGAACTCCTCCGAACGCCCGAGGTCCCCCACCGCCATGAAGACGTGGTCAACGCCGATCACTTCCACCGTCATCGGTCGAGGAAGGCCAGGGCTATCTCTGGCACGTAGGTGACTATGAACAGCGCCACGAGCAGCACCAGCGCGCTCGGTATCGCCGCGCGGGCGACCTGCAAAACGGACATCCCGCTCATGCCGCTCGCGACGAAGAGGTTCAGCCCCAAAGGCGGGGTGACCATCCCGATCTCCAGGTTCATTACGATGATGATGCCGAGGTGTATCGGGTCCACGCCGAGTTCGAGGGCGACGGGGAGGAAGATGGGGGCGAGGATGAGGATCGCGCTCGAAGTCTCCATGAAGCACCCCGCGATGAGCAGGATTATGTTCACGATGAGCAGGAACACCCACTTGTCGAGGTCCGCGTTCAGGAAGAGATTCGCCACCTGGTCCGGTATCCTCTCCGAGGTCAGGACGAACGAGAAGAGTATGCCGTTCGCGATGATGAACATGACCATCGCCGCCGTCCGGGCGGAACTCACGAAGATGCGGGGCAGGTCCTTCACCCCGATCTCCCGATACACGAGCAGCGAGACGAGCAGCGCGTAGAACACCGCCGCCCCCGCCGCTTCCGTCGGGGTGAAGACGCCACCGTATATGCCGCCGAGGACGAAGATGGGCAAAAGCAAACTCAGGAAAGCGTCCCGGAAGGCCCGGAGGCGCTCTCCCGTGGTCATCCGGACGGCTTCCGATTCCGCGCCGAGGTTGCGCCGCCTGGAGATGAAGATCACCAGCCCGAGGAGCATGAACCCGGCCAGAATTCCCGGAAGGACTCCGGCGATGAACAGGTCCCCGATGGACTGCTCGGTGACGATGCCGTAGATGATGAGGGGGATGGACGGCGGGATGAGGATGCCTAAAGAGCCAGAGGTCGCGATGGTTCCGGTGGAGAACTCCCGTCCGTAGCCGTTTCGGATCATGGCCGGAATGAGCAGCGTTCCAACCGCGACGACCGTCGCAGGACTCGAACCCGAGATCGCCGCGAAGAACATGCAGCTTATGACGGCGGTCATGGCGAGTCCTCCCCGGAACCCTCCGACGACGGAGTTTGCGGCTTCGATGAGGCGTCTGGAAATACCGCCCTGGCTCATTATGTTCGCCGCCAATACGAAGAACGGCACGGCCATCAGCGGGAAGTTGTTCAAAGCGTTGAAGAGCGTGTCCGAAGGCTGTGTCAGCGGAATCGTGGTGAAGTAATAAAAATACGCGAACGTCGTCAGCCCGAGAGCTATCGCGACGGGCGTCGAGGAAAAGAGAAGCAGGAACAGGATCACGACGAGGGCTATGGTGGCCGCGGTCATCGGCGGCCTCCATCATTCCGGTCGGAATCCCGGTCGGGGTCCGTCATTCCGCCGATTTCGTCTGCGAGGCCGGCCTCCTCGGCGTAGCCCATGAGTTCGTTCTCTTCGGCCTCGGGGAAAGTCTGGCGTCCGCGGGCGGTGCGGTAGACGATCTCTAAAGATCGGAGGAACATCAGCGTGAGCCCGATGGGCAGCGCGAGCTCCACGACCCACAGGGGCAGGTCGAGCGCCGGGGTCACCGTGTTCCGCGCGGCCGGCTCGGTGATGAGCAGCCACGAGTAGAAGCCGAAGATCGCGCAGTAAAGAAGCGTCACGCCCGCGCCGAGCAGCGCGAAAAACCATTTGCCGCGCTCGCCGAAGAATACCGGCAATATGTCCACGTTGACGTGTTCGTTGTGTCTGAGCGTCACCACGGCCCCGATGAAGGTGGAGAAGATGACCAGGTAGATGACCGCCTCCTGCGCCCAGAAGATGCCCTCGCTGAAAACGTAGCGAAGTATCACCGAGATGATGGTCAGACCCACGGCGGCGGCGAGCGTCCCGGCGGCCAGAAAGTCCTCTATCCGGCTCAGGACCCGATCGAAACCAGACATCCACCCTCCATTGACGATCCAGCGCCGCTTATTGTCCTTCTTCTCTGGCGAGGAGTTCCTGAA
>JBOHBL010000786.1:0-2619 GCA_050698295.1 Rubrobacteraceae bacterium
CACAAGCAAAAAAGCGGCGAGCAGGACGGAGGCGATTGCGGTCCACATTGCGCCGGAGAGGGCTTTCTTCGAGGTTTTAGACAGAGTCCCGGCTCTTCAGGTAGGCGTAGATGAACTCGTCGAGGTCGCCGTCGAGGACGGCATCGACGCCGGAGGTCTCGACGCTCGTGCGGAGATCCTTGACCATCTGGTACGGGTGGAGGACGTAAGAGCGGATCTGGGACCCCCACCCGATCTCCGCCTTCTCCCCACTCTGAGCCGCGATCTCCCGCTCCCTCTTCTCCCGCTCCAACTCGAAGAGCCGCGCCCTCAAAACCTTCATTGCGACCTCCCGGTTTTGATGCTGACTCCGCTCATTCTGGCACTGCGCGACTATTCCCGTCGGAAGATGCGTTATACGCACCGCCGAATCGGTCTTGTTGACGTGCTGTCCCCCCGCCCCGGAAGCCCGGTACGTATCGACTTTGAGTTCCTTCTCGTCCACCTCGACCTCGACGGCGTCGTCAACGACCGGGGCGACCGCGACGGAGGCGAAACTCGTGTGCCGCCTCGAACTCGCGTCGTAGGGGCTGATGCGTACGAGACGATGCACCCCTCGCTCCGCGGAAAGGAGTCCGAAGGCGAATTCCCCCGAGACGGTGAAGGTCGCGCTCTTTATGCCGGCTTCCTCATCTTCCGTGTACTCGATGACCTCGACGCCGAACTCGTGGCGCTCGGACCACCGGCGGTACATCCGGGCGAGCATCTCCGCCCAGTCCTGCGCCTCGACCCCGCCCGCCCCGGAGTTGATCGTGAGTATGGCGTCCCCAGCATCGTACTCGCCGGAGAAAAGACGCGCGATCTCCTGTTCCTCCAACGTCTTCTCGATGCGCGCAAGCTCCGCCTCGACCTCGCCGAGGAGTTCCCTGTCGTCTTCGACGAGCTCGAGCAACTCCCTCGAATCCGAAAGGCGCGCCCTCAAGTCTTCTAGCAGCCTGACGCGGCCTCCGATCCTGGAAAACCTCGCCGACACTTCTTTGGCTTCCTCCGGGTCGTCCCAGAAGTCCGGGCGGCTCATCCGCTCGCCGAGTTCGGAAGCCCGCTTTTCGAGGCTTTCCACGTCGAAGAACGCCTCCAGTTCGGCGAGGCGTCCTTGGAGTTCGGAGATTTTTTCGTTCAGCTCGGCCACTAGCCCGCCTGAGCCGCCCGACCGTCCATCCGACCGTGGCACTTCTTGTACTTCTTGCCGCTGCCGCACGGGCACGGGTCGTTGGGGCGAACTTTCTTCTCGGCGTTGCGGCGCGGGGTCCTCGGCTCAGGGCTCGGTTCCTCGCCGCCTCCGCTGTACGAGAGGTTCTCGATGTCCGTCTCGGTGAGCTCGAGGTTCTCGATGCGGTAGATGTAGGTGACGTAGTCTTCTTTCAGGCCCTGCTCCATCTCGACGAACATGTCGTAGCCCTCGCGCTTGTATTCGACGAGCGGGTCTCGCTGCCCGAGACCGCGCCACCCGATGCCCTCGCGCAAATAGTCCATCTCGTAGAGATGCTCTCTCCAGCGAGAATCCACGACCGAAAGCAGCGTGTGCCTCTCGGCGACCTCGAAGGAGTCCGCGCCGTCGGTGCGGGCGAGGCCGCGCTTTTTCAGCTCCTCGGTCCTCTCCTCCCACTCGCGCTTTCGGTCTTCGAGGCGCTCGCGGGCGTCGGCGAGGACCGTCTCCCGGATCTCCTCTCCCGACGTCTTCTCGATGTCGAGCGACTCGAAATCGACTTGGCAGAGATACAGTCGATTCAACTCCGCCTGGAGGGTGTCGAGGTCCCAGTCTTCGGGGTAGACGTTGTCGGAGGCGTAGCGCGATATCACGTCCGAGAGAGCGTCCTCGACGTACTCCATCGTATCGACCTTCTCGCCCATGAGGATGTCGCGCCGGATCGAATATATGACCTCGCGCTGTTTGTTGAGGACGTCGTCGTATTCGAGGATCTTCTTGCGGATCTGGAAGTTGCGGCTCTCGACCTGCTCCTGAGAACGCCGCACCGAACCGGAGACCATCCCCGCCTCGATGGCGTCGTCTTCCTCCAGCCCGATCCTGTCTATGAGCCCCTGCATCTTCTCCCCCCCGAAGAGACGCAACAAATCGTCCTCGAACGAGAGATAAAACCTGGACTCGCCGGGGTCTCCCTGGCGCCCCGAACGTCCACGGAGCTGGTTGTCGATGCGACGCGACTCGTGGCGTTCGGTGCCGAGGACGTACAGGCCGCCGAGGTCTGCGACGCCTTCTCCGAGCTTTATGTCGGTGCCTCGTCCGGCCATGTTCGTGGCGATGGTCACCGAGCCGCGTTCGCCGGCTTCGGCGATGATCTCCGCTTCGCGCTCGTGCTGTTTGGCGTTGAGGACGTTGTGCCGGATGCCGCGCCGCTTCATCATCTGCGAGAGGAGTTCGGAGACCTCGACGGAGACGGTCCCAACGAGGACGGGCTGGCCTTTTTCGTGGCGCTCCTCGATGTCGTCGATGACGGCATTGTGCTTGGACTTCTTGTTCTTGTAGATCAAGTCGTCCTCGTCGTCGCGGATCATGTCCTTGTGCGTGGGGATGGAGACGACTTCCATCTTGTAGGTGTGCATGAACTCGTCGGCCTCGGT
>JBOHBL010000787.1:0-1005 GCA_050698295.1 Rubrobacteraceae bacterium
GCCCGGGCCACGGGTGCGGCTGGTCCATGATGTGCCGGAGCAGCGAGTACACGCTCGCGTCCACGGTGTGCGGTTTGCTCCCCATGAAGAAGTCGTTTGTCCCCATGTGCGCCGAGAGCGCGTCCACGTCGTCGCGATAGAAATCGAGGACCTCCGCCTCCGGGCGGCGGCCCATCCCTTGCCCGTTGAAGCCATCCAAAATGCGCTGGCGGAACGAGTCGAGGAAGCCTTGCATGCCTTCGTCGAGGGTGGGCCACAATTCTTCATACGACTTGTCGGGCTGGCCGAGGATGTACGGGACGTACGTGTGCCACCCCACGTCCATGCGCCAGCGGGGCTGGATGACGCCCGACCAGTAATAAAGGTTCTCCTCGACGAGCCGCTGGAAGGCCGTCGCGCAGGCCGCGTCCTTTGCCGACTCGTCGGCGTCGAAGGGATTGCCGCGCGTTTTCTGGAGGTGCTTTGTGATCCGGGTCGAGTCGTGGACCTTCGTGCCGTCCTCGTCAATGATGTACGGGAGCTTCCCGGTCGGCGCGTCGTCGTCGAGGACCGCGAGGTCTTGCGACTCGAACTCGTAGCCGATCCCCGCCATCGCCATGTAGTTTGCCGTCTTCGTGACGTACGGGCTTATGCACGGAAGCCCCCACGCCGGAAGATAGCCGTATAACGCAATGCTCATTTCTCCTCCTTTACTCTACGATCTTCACCACGGGAGATACTCCCCGTTCGCGTGCCGAAACCGCCCCGACGTCTCCAAAGTCAGCTCGTCGAGGTTTCGGATGAGTCCCGAAGCCGCCTCCGACGGCTGTATATAGTCGAAGTCCCCCGGATAGTCTTTCGTGAGGTCGGTGGCGACCATGCCGGGGTGGAGCATGACCACGGAGATCCCCCTCGGATGAAGCTCGTGGTGCAAATTCAGCCCGCACATGTTCGCCGCCGCCTTCGACATCCGATACGCGTACATCTTCCCCGAGCCGTTGTCCGCGAGCGACCCGACCCGGCTCG
>JBOHBL010000788.1:0-1739 GCA_050698295.1 Rubrobacteraceae bacterium
TAGTTATACTACAATGAGTTTCGTAGCGAAGTCAAGGGGGGTCGAGAAATTTGGAAGGGATGGGCAAAGGAGCGGGATTGACGCATCGTCAGCGGCAGGCGCTTATGACGCGGCGGCTGATCGTGGACGCCGCCAGGGAGCTTTTTCTCGAGAGGGGATACGGCGTGACGACGATGGAGGCGATAGCCGGGGAGGCGGGTGTGGCGGTGAGTACCGTGTATGCGGTCTTCAAGACAAAACGGGCCATCCTACGGGAGATAAGGGAGGCGTGGCACGAGGAGTCCCGCGCCCGCGGCATCTACGAGGAGGCGAGCGTGCAGGCCGACCCCGAGCGGCGGCTGGAGATGGTGGCGCGCGCCAACCGCCGTCAGTGGGAGACGGGGGGTGTGATGGTCGCCATCTACCAGGGCGCGGCGGCTGCCGACAGGGAGGCCGCCGCCGAGTTGAAAGAAGCGTTGCGAGGGAGGAAGGCGGCGTTGGATCTTGTCGTGGGAGGGATGGAGGTGAACCTTCGTCCGGGTCTCGACGTTGTCGGGGCGGCGGCCATTCTGCGGGCGCTGTGCCGGGCGGAGGTCTACAGGGAGTTGGTGGAGGAGTCCGGGTGGCCGCCGGAGCGATACGAGGGCTGGCTGGCCGGGGCGCTCAAAGAACAGTTGTTGCCGTGAGGAGGGTGATCACGCCGGGTCTTCAGCGAGCCGTCCCTCCTCGACCACCCGCGCGGCGATCCGGGTCCGGGAGCGGAGTCCGAGCTTTCGCGGAATTTTCGAGACACGCCCCTCGACGGCGCGTTCTCGGAGATTCCGAACTCTTCGGCTATCCTCACGCCAACGCGAGTATCGCGGAGTCCGGGTCGTCGTGGAAGCGTTGCATAGTTGCCTGGCGTTCACGGAGCAACCCGGCGACGGTCGAAGTCGGAGCGTTGCCCACGCGCAGCCACACCGTCTTTGGCGGATGTCCGTACAGGAGGCTCATCTGGTGGAAGTCGGAGTCTTTGGAGACTATGACGAGGTCATGTTCCGCGGCGTGGCGCCAGATGGCAGTGTCATCTGCTTCGAGGAGGCCGATGTCTCGCACGCGCAGGGAGTCCGGGTAGACATCTTCCAGCAACCGGGCCAGCCGGAACGACAGGTTCTGGTCGAAGAGCAGCCTCAAGACGTTTTAAAGCGCGGGGACGGACATCAGTTTTCGCTCACGGTCGGCGGCGAACGCCAGGCAGGCCAGGATGTCATCGCGGGCGAGTTCGGGGAAGTCGGAGAGGATCTCATCCTCGCTCATGCCGCCGGCCAGGTACTCCAGCACGTCCTGGACGGTGATCCGCATCCCCCTGATGGTCGGTTTGCCGCCCCGCTTGCCGGGGTCAATGGTAATGAAATCACGGTAGTCCATGCCCGTGAGTGTAGTCCCGGCTCGAGACGGGATCAAGCACGACTCGCCGCTTTTAATCCGAGTCTTCGGCGAAAAGCGTTCCCTGTTCGACCATCCACGCGGCGATCTGTGTCCGGGAACGGAACCCCAATTTACGCATCGCCTTCGATACATGCCCCTCGACGGTGCGCTCGGAGATGCCGAGCTTTTCGGAGATCTCGCGGTTGGAGAATCCTTGCCCGACGAGGGCCGCCACCTCGCGCTCGCGGCGGGTGAGGTGGTTCGGAGCGGACGGCGCTTCGGGGGCGTCCGGCGGGGGCTTGTCTTCTTCGCCCAGCGCGGCGCGGGCGGCGGCTACCTGGCTCTGGTGGAGG
>JBOHBL010000789.1:0-2612 GCA_050698295.1 Rubrobacteraceae bacterium
GCGGCAAGCGCAAGGTCGTCGAGCCCGACGGGCTGCTTGGAGCCTGCGAGCTTGCGACAGGGTTTGCCGGGTTTTCGATTGTCCTCATTACGAGCATCTCTCCGTTCCACGGGAGGTCGCCTGATTGTGCACTATTGATCTCAACGTAAACATCTAAACCTCGAACCCCGGTTGCCTGATGCACCAGAGGATCACGTGGGTTTTGTGCCTCAAGCGCTCCTTCGCCTTCCGCAGCTCGACCCTCAACTCCGCGACGCTCTGGCAGCAGAGGTTCTTCATCTCCACGAATTTGAGGTGCTTCCACACCCCCTCGTCGGGGTTGAGGTCGGGGGCGTAGCCGGGCAGTTGCTCCAGTCGCAGCCGAGAGGCGGCCCCATCGGACAGGAAACCCTTGACCACTTTGGAGCGATGTATCGGGGAGCCATCCCAGACCACGAGCGGCTTGCCGGGGATTTGGCGCCTCAGGCGCCTCAGGAAGCGCACCCCGTCCTCCCCCTTGAACGCCCGCTCCTGCTCGACCATGTAGAGCTTCCCTTCGAGCGTTATCCCGCTCATCGCCGAGAGGTGGTCGCGCGTGAGATGTTCATGGAGGACGGGCGTCTCGCCCACCGGGGCGTAGGTGCGAACCACCGCGGGCAAAAGGTGGAAGCCCGACTGGTCGCAGAACACGATGGTCCGGCCTTCCCTCAGCGACTTTTTTTGAGGGAGGGCCACCTCTCCTCTTTCCAGTGCTCGACGGCCTCCTCGTCGCGCTGGTTCGCCCGCCTCTCGGGTTTCTGCTGACTCTGCCTCAAGGCCTTCAGCAAACGGCTCACATGCGCCGGATGGTAGCTGACCCCGAACTCTCTTCGGATCACCTGTGCCACCCTCGAACACGTCCACACATCGCCTCGAAAACCGTGCGCCTCAGCTCCCCACTCCAGCAGCTCGGGCGGCTTGGCGCGCTCCTGCTCGCTCAGGCGCGGTGGCGCTCCGGGCGGAGGCTTGCGCCTCAAGCCCTCCACACCCTCCTCTTCGGCGCGCCTCATCCATTGGCTGACAGCCCCTTCGGTCACCCCCAGAGCATCGGCTATCTCCGCTTGTTTCCAGCCCCGCTGCTTGAGTTCGAAGGCACGCAGTCGTCGGCCTTCGCGCCAATCGGTTGCCTGACTCGATGATGTCTTCTCCATAGTGGGGTTCATCATTCCCGCCTCTTTAGCGTTTTACGCTGAGATCAGTAGATGAGTGTTGCGAGGACATCAGGCCCACAGCTCCTTGATGCGCCCTTGCGGCCTGCCCAGCAACCGGTTGACGTAGCAGCCGCAGGTGTAGGCTGCCACCTTAGCCGCGATCCTGGTGACCAAACCCGTGAGCGTCTTGGCCAACGTCCCATCCATCCCGAAGACGCGCTTGAGGACCGCGAAGCACACCTCAACCTGCTGGCGGATCGGCGGGCGCCTGTCCGCTTTCTCGGTGGCCAGAAGGGCGCCGCGTTCTGCCAGTTCCTCCCCGAGCGCCCCGCCGCGGTAGGCGAGGTCCCCCAAGAGCCTCCTCGCGAGGCCATTCTCCTCGAGAAGTCCTCCCTCAGAGAGGAGTTCCCGCACCACAAGCACATCCGCAACGTTCGCTGCGGTGAGCTCGTAGGAGATGGGAATGCGGTTGGTGGCGCAGATGAGGTGCAGCTTCACTCCGTAGAGGGCGAAGGAGCCCCACTTTACCCATGCTGCCCCCTCGAAACCCGCCGCCGACTGCTTCACCTGGCGCGGGTGCAAAACCGCAAGCAGCGTCGAGTCGATGACGAGGGTCTCGGGATCGCCGATCAATTCGGGCAAGACAGAGCGGCGCAGGGGCTCCAGGAAACGTCTGAGCTTCCTCACGCGACGGTGCGGCGAGGAGGGGCGCATCCCCGCCACTCCAGGGAAGAGGTGGGAGAAGAAGCGCTGGGCGTCGCGCAGGAAGGAGCGCTCGCTCTCCACCCCCCGCAACTGCTGGAAGAGCGCCAGGGTAAGGACCTCGGAGTCCGAGAGCCTCTTGAGCGACTCATGGGTTCGCCCGTCGGGGTTGAGGAGGGCGCAGGCGTCGTCGATGAGGCAGAAAAGCACGGTCACGGCCTCTTCAAGGGAGGCGAGGGTGGGGGTATGCTGCGCTTGGGCCATCCGGAGTTCCTTTCGCTGGGGATTCGGATGGCCCCCTTTTTACACCCTCAAACCTCGCAACACTCATCTAGGCACGCCAGTTGCTCTTCGAGCGTACCGAAGGCGGCGAGGCCGTCCTCGTCGAGGAGTCCGGCCTGAAGGCGGTAGAGTTCCTCGTCGTCGGAGGTGTAGGCGAGGAGGTTGCAGAAGAGTCGTTCTCCGAAGAGCGTCTGAACGACCACGTTGGACTGGTGGGCAGACCTCCATCACGTCGCCGCCGTAGAAGTGCGAGGGGTCTCCGTAGGCCCAGCCGCGCTCCGAGAACCGCTCCCTCTCCGCCCCGCCGATGCGTCGTACGAAATATCGCGCCCAGTAGTGGTCTTCGAGGCCGTCCCGGAGGTTGTAGAGCGCTTCGTCGCAGACGCCGCCGTGGTGGTTCTTGAGGCGCATCAGACGAATCCCGCGCCTACGGCGGGATCGCACTCCGGAGGGATGGCC
>JBOHBL010000790.1:0-8326 GCA_050698295.1 Rubrobacteraceae bacterium
GGCGAGATCCAGGCCCCTGCCTCAGCGGCGAACCGTGCGATGCGGGCCCCGTCCGGCGGCCCTTGAGCCTGGACCGCCAGAGACGCCGCGTAGGCCGCCACCACCGCGAAGATTACGAGGGCAACGAGGAGGATAGTCCCCACCCCGGCTACCAGGACGAGGCCCACCTGACCTCGGAGAACCTGCCTTTCATGTCGTCACACCTCCTTGTCGCCAGGCGTTTTGCCATACCTCGTTCATCATCTCGTCGCGAGCCAGGCGTCGAAGGTCGTCGGCGCGATCCGAGCATCCGGTCCCGGCAGAAGAACCTCTCCGGCCATCTCGACGCCGAATGGACCTTCTCGCCAACTCGGCGCCAACCGAACCGATTCGCCTCGCGCCGCCAAAGCGCGCCGCGCCATATCGACGAGATCCTGCGTTTCGGGTCCGGCGAGATCCGGCGCGCGACCCTGTGGCGGGCCGGTCGCGATCTCCGCGAGAACCCTTCCTACGTCGGACGCCGCGAGCGGCTGCGCAAGCAGCGGCGGCACGGTTGCGACGTCACCCTCTCGGGTCCAGCCGACGACCATCTCGGCGAACTCGTGGAACTGGGTGGCGCGCAGGATGGTGAAAGGGATAGAACCCGCCTCGACGAGTTCCTCCTGGCGCCGCTTGCCGGCGTAGTGGGCGTTGCCCTCGACCAGATCCACCCCGACGATGGACAGGACGACGTGATGCCCCACGCCCGCCCGCCGCTCGGCGGCCAGGAGCTGCCCGGTCGTGGCGCCGAAGAACTCCCGCGCCACGTCAGGGTCCGTGGCCGTCTTGTTCGTGACGTCGATGACTGCTTCGACCCCGGCCAGCGCCCCGTCGAGTCCCGCCCCGGTGGCGACATCCACGCCCCGGGAGCGGGCCACCACGACGGCTTCGTGTCCCGTCCGCTCCAACGACTCGACCGTGTACCGGCCCACGAGGCCGGTGCCACCTACGACTGCAACACGCATTTCCCGCACTTCTTCCTTCGATCCCTGATCGTGGATTCTCGCTCCGTGGCTACTCGCGGTCCTACGCTAGTTGAACCGACCACCGCGAGCCGCCCGCGAGCGGGCGCAAAGAGACGACCGGCGATGCAGAAAAACTGGTTCACGACGGGCCAGGGCCATCGCGGCCAGAACTCGGCTCGCGCCGCTTCGAGGTTCCGCTCGTTCCGACCGGTGAGCAGCGCCTCTGCTCCTCCTTCTAGCAGCGCCTCGACCATCGCGAGTCCCACGCCGTGCGTGCCTCCAGTAACCATGGCTTTCTTACCTGCGCACTCGTTCACGAACTCCTTCTTTCTTGTCCAGTGTGGGCTGCCGCTTGGCGGGACAACGCCGGCGCGTGCCCGGACGCAACACACTCCGGTCGCGACTTAGAACCACGCGGGGCCGCGGGCGGCGTCATAAGCGGTGGAGAGACCGTCCCCGGCCCCGGGAACGAGCACGGCCTCCGTATCTCCCCTGCCCAACTCGAGATACGGCATATTCACTCCGCCCCGAATAGAGAGCTTGCCTCGTTTGCAGCCGGGGAGGATCACACAGCCTCCTCTCCATACGGACGGTACGCCTCCCCCGGCAGCAGGTGGGCCACCAGGAGCTTCAGGAAGAACAGTGGCGCGAACCACTCAAGCCCCGCCGGGACACCGAGCGCGTACAGGCTGCCAAGCAGCGCCACGCTGTAGAGGACGAAGGCCACCGGGCGCTTGACGTACAGTGGGGCGAGCAAGATGACCGCCGCCGCGACGAGCAGGTAGACGTAGATCACCGCCGCCACTCCCCAGCCGAAACCCGGGAACACGAGCGCCAACGCGAACGGATGGACGTGAATCAACGGGAACCCGAAAAGCTCCCGGAAGCCCTGTCCCGGGCGGTGGTACCAGCGTTTGGCGCAGTTCGCGGCGTTGGCGGGAACGCCCCCGCCGATGTCGAAGGCGAGGAGGGCCACCACCGCGAGCTGCAATGCCGACCAGCCGAGGTCCGCCGTCAGCGCGTAGGCTACTACCCCCGCGGTACAGAGCGCCGCCCAGAGGAGGATGAGGGCGTTCTCCGCCCTCGTCGCTCCAGGGCCGATGAAGCGGTCCCACAGCCCGATCACACCCTGCCTCGGACTGGGCTTTGTCTCTCCCGACTCGACCATCTCTACACTCTTCAACACTCTCTCCTCTCGCTCATACCGTTCAACAGCACGTCGAGCATCGGCTCGGCCATCTTCACGGGAGGTCTGTCGTCATCGGAACCGCCGGAAGAACTTTCGCACGTCGCCGACGAGCAGATCGGGCGCTTCGAGGGCGGCGAAGTGTCCGCCGCGGTCGAACTCCGTCCAGTGGACGATGTTGTTGGCCTGCTCGGCGTAGCGCCGGATGGCGATGTCCTCGGCGAAGACCGCGACGCCGGTGGGCACGCCGGAGGGCTCGGGCCAGTGGCCGGAGTGGGCGCCCTCGTAGTAGAGTCGGGCCGACGACCCGGCGGTGCCGGTCAGCCAGTAGAGCATCACGTTGGTGAGCAGGCGGTCGCGGTCCACCGCGTCCTCGGGCACCTCGGCGCCGTGGGTCCACTCCTTGAATTTCTCCGCGATCCAGGCGAGCTGGCCGACCGGTGAATCGGTCAGGCCGTAGGCCAGGGTCTGGGGGCGGGTGGACTGGATCTGGGCGTAGCCAAAGCCCTCGGCCATGAACTCGCCGATCCGCTCCACGCGGGTCTTCTCCGAATCGGTGAGCTCTGCTAGCTCGGCGTCGTCGAGCGGCGGGAACGGCATGAAACCGATGGTGGCGGCGTTGACGTGGACGCCGACCACGTGGTCGGGGGCGACCCGGCCCAGGTCCGGGGAGACCCCGGCGCCGACGTCGCCGCCCTGGGCGCCGTAACGTTCGTAGCCCAGCCGACGCATCAGCTCGGCGAAGGCGGCCGCGATGCGCTGCTCGGTCCACCCAGGCTCGCGGGTCGGTCCCGAAAAGCCGAAGCCGGGGATCGACGGGATCACCACGTGGAAGGCGTCTGCCGGGTCACCGCCATGGGCGCGAGGGTTGGTGAGCGGCCCGATTATGTCCAGGAACTCCACGACAGAGCCAGGCCAGCCGTGAGTGATGACAAGCGGTAGTGCATCCGGCTCGGACGAACGCACGTGCAGGAAGTGGATGTTCTGGCCGTCGATGGTTGTGGTGAATTGAGGAAACTCGTTGAGTATCGCCTCCTGCTCTCGCCAGTCGTACGTCGCGCGCCAGTACTCGGCCAGTTCCTTGAGGTAATTCAGCGGCGCACCGTAGTTCCAATCGGCGCCGGGTAGTTCGTCGGGCCAGCGGGTGCGCGCCAGACGTTCTCGAAGGTCGTCGAGATCCTCCTGCGGAATATTCACGTTGAAGGGTCGTATGTCCATTTTAGGCTTTTGCCTCCTCGCTCGATCGCCGCGCTTCATGCAACCGGGATCTTCTCATAATGAACCCCAGCCTTTCAGGGGCGCCTCCCGCTCCACGGCAACCGCGACCTCGAAGAGCTTCCGCGCCACCCGCGCCATCACCGGGGCTCCGCCGCGCGAGAGTCGCGCCAGCCTCCGCTGATCAGCCTCCGCCAGTAGCCGGGCGTTCCGATCCCGGACCAACTCCGCTTCCAAACCGGATCCATACATCGCCAAAACTTCCTTTCTTCGGCCTGCCAGGTGATCCTACCGGCGAAAGAGGTCATAATCGTTCCTGTTTGGTTGGAGTTGTTGGAAAATTTCTGGAAAGGTGGTCGGCATGCGCGGCGACCGTCCCACGACGAGGCTGCTTTCGCTGCTGGAGTTGTTGCAGGCGCGGGGCGGGATCGGCGGCCCGGAACTCGCCCGCAGGCTGGAGGTTGGCAAGCGGACCGCGCGCCGTTACGCGGTGATGCTTCAGGAGATGGGCGTGAGAGCCTCGGCCACCAACTCCTCGGAGTGTCCGGTGCCGTAGACGGCGGCGGTGTCGATCCAGTTCATACCGACCTCGACGGAGCGGCGTATGGCGCCGATGGAATCCTCGTCGTCCTGCGGTCCCCAGGCGGCGGCCCATCCCCCGCCGCCGATGGCCCAGCTACCGAAGCCGATGCGTGTGATCTCCATGCCCGTCCTGCCGAATCTGACCGTACGCAAAACCTGCCTCCTGAAATTTCGTCTTTGCACAAACCCCGTATTTATGCTCAGAACGGGATCGAGATAAACGGCGACGAATAATCCGGCGCTCGCGAGAGAACTTCCTCCGCCTCTTCGAGCGGCATCCGCCGCTTCTCGGCCTCGATCACGGCGTCGACAAGCCCGACGTCCCCGGCCATCGCGAGGCCGGTTATTTCTTCGCGAGCGAGGACGAACGAGACCGCCGCGTCGATGTACTCTCGCTCCTCGAACGGCTCGTACCACGTCGCCCGCCTTTGCCCGCTCGTCGGGCTCCCCTCCGGCCAGTTGCGACGCGAGATCGTCTTTATGATCATGATCCCGGCATCCTGCCGCCGCGCCTCCTCGACGAGAGCCTCGAAGTCCCGCCGATACCCCTCATCCGTCGAAAGCACGTAGTTCCACGGCGTGAGCACCGTGTCGAACGGGAAGCGCCCGAGTGCTTCGAGGTGGACCGCCGGAGCCTCGTGGCCGTGGCCGGTGATACCGACGGCCCCGAGGAGCCCTTCGTCCCTCGCTTGAATAGCGGCTTCGAGAGAACCACCGCTTCCCATCGCCCGGTCGAGGTCTTCGAGGTCGCATACGGCGTGGAGTTGAATAAGGTCCACATTGTCCACGCGGAGTCGTTCGAGGGAAGCCTCGATCTCACGCCGGGCGGCGTCTTTATCGCGCTTTCCGGTCTTCGTGGAGAGGAAAATATTCTCTCGTGTATCCGGCATCCATCGCCCGTAGTGAAGCTCGGAGTCCCCGTAATCGGCGGCGGTGTCGAAGTGGTTTATTCCCGCTTCGAGCGCCCTCTCCATCGCGCGGTCCGCCGCTTCCTCGCTCACGTCCCCGAGGGCCGCTCCGCCGAAGATGAGGACGGAGTTCTCCCGTTCCAAACGTCCCAAACGTCGATGTTCCATGCCTCTCCCTTTCCGCTTCGCTCACGAGGATATTATCTCAGTTTCGGTCGCCCATCCCCTCCTCCACTACCAACGTCACGACCTCGAACGGCCGCACGGAGAGCCTAACGGAGTCTCCTTCCACCTCGACCGGGCCTTCGTGTTCTTCGAGGAGGTTCGTTCTCTCCACGCGATCCACACCCGACGGGAAACGCAACGCCGCCTCTCCCCGTGCTCCATGCGGCTCGTACAGACGGAGGATCACACCCCGCCCGTCCTCCGAGAGCTTGAGTGACCCGAGCGCGAGCCTCGTCCCGGAAACCTCGACGAATCCCGCCTCCGGGATCGAACCGGAGACGACCGTAAGCGGGCTGTTCATCGCGAATGCTTCCTCGACGACGCCCGCTTCGCTCCAGTCGCCGGGATGCGGGAAGAGCGAATACGTGAAGCGGTGTTCCCCCTCGTCGGCGAAAGGATCGGGATATACCGGCCCTCGAAGGAAGCTTATGCCGAGTACATTGTCTTTCGCGTTGTGGCCGTACTTCCCGTCGTTGAGCAGCGCGACGCCGTATCCCGGCTCCGAGAGGTCGCAGAAGCGGTGAGCGCACACCTCGAAGCGGACCTCGTCCCACGAAGTGTTCCGGTGCGTCGGACGCCGCGCCACCCCGAACATCGTCTCGAAGGTCGTCTCGTGCGAGCGGACGTTCAAAGGGAAGAGGGCGCGAAGGAGCATCCGCCGCTCCCGCCAGTCCACATACGTCTCGATGTCGAGGCGACGGGAGGACGCGAGTAGGCGATACGTTTGCTCGATGGTCGAATCCCGCCATCGGCGGACGACTCGAACCGAGGCGCGAAGCGGACCCTCCTCCACGACCTCGACCGACTCCGCCCCCGGAAGCTCCTCGCTCTCCTTCTCGTAGTCTTCGTCCACGTCCCACGCCTCCCACTCGCGCGGCTTGTCCACGTAGGCGACGAGACGGTTCGCCCGACCGTCGAGTGCTTCGCGATCGCGCTCTTTGTCGAAAACGCGGCGGAGCGAGCCGTCGTCCCCAACCTCGACTCTGAGCGATTCGTTCTCGATGACGGCTCCGTCCCCGTTCTCCTCGGCCATTACGGCCTTCTCCGCCGGGGCTTCGGCGCGGCCACCGCCGCGCGATTTCAGCGCCGTCCACCCCAGTCCCGGAACGAGGTGGTGCGGAGCGTGGACGAGGGTTCCGTCCTCCACTTTCTGCGTCGGCAGGGCACGGCCCTTCGCATCGACTATGGAGTCGGCTTCGGGCAATGTCGCGGTAAGCGGCCTCGCGTTCAGTCCGGCGTTGGCGACGGTGAAGGTGTTTTCGTTCTCGTCGGCGAGGTTTCGGAGGGATTCGTCCCGGATTTCAGTCGCTTTCGCCACTACCTCCTCGAGTTGGCGGTGGGCGTCTTCGTATACCTCGTGGATGGACGAGCCGGGGAGAATGTCGTGGAACTGGTTGAGGAGGAGCGTCTTCCACATACGTTCGAGTTCTGCCGCCGGATACGAAAACCCTCGCAGCGAGGCGAGTGTGGCGAAGGCTTCGGCTTCGAGGAGCCGATGCTCGCTCTCCCGGTTGAGTTTCTTGACTTTCGCCTGGCTCGTGAGCGTGCCCCGGTGGAGTTCGAGATAAAGCTCGCCGACCCACTTCGGGAGCCCTTCCCTCGGAAGCGAGGCGAAGAACCCGTCCACACGGCCCATCGAAAGTCGCGGCATCGCGGGGAAGTTTTTCAGGCGCGAGTAATTTTCGAGCATCTCCTCGCTCGGCCCGCCCCCGCCGTCTCCCCACCCGAAGGAGAAAAGGCTCTCGCGGTGGAGGCGTTTGCCTTTGAAATTTCGCCACGTCCCGAGGAGGTCGCGGGGGACGATGTTCCCGTTGTAATCCTGTCCGGGGTTCTCGAAGTCGTGGGCGACGACCGAACTCCCGTCGAGACCTTCCCATATAAAGAGGTCGTGGGGAAACTCGTTCGTCTCGCTCCAGTTCATCTTGTACGTGAAGAAGCCGGTTATGCCCGCCTGCCGAAGCAATTGCGGGATGCCGGGCGAGAAGCCGAAAGCGTCCGGGAGCCACGCCACCGCCGAGCGACGCCCGAACTTCTCCTCGAAGTATTTCTGGCCGTAAAAAAGTTGCCGGACGAAAGACTCGCCGGAGGGGATCTGGCAGTCCGGCTCCGTCCACGAACCCCCGACCGCCTCCCACCTTCCTTCTTCGATCCTCTCTTTCACGCGCTCGAACAGCTCGGGGGCGTCGGCCTCGATCCATTCGTAAAGTTGCGCGGAGGACTGGTTGAAAGTGAAGTCCTCGTAGCGATCCATGAGCGAAAGCACGCTCGCGAAAGTTCGCCTTCCTTTCCGGCGCGTCTCTTCGAGCGGCCACAGCCACGCGAGGTCGAGGTGGGCGTGGCCGGTGAGAAGCATCCTTCCGACCGGCGGATACTCGTCCCGTATCTCCTCGATTTTCGAGGCGAGGAGCTTTCGCGCCGAGACGACCGCGACTCTCGCTTCTTCGGGGAGAGGGCGCATCGGCGCGAGGTCTTCGGGGACTCTCCACAATTCCCGCCCTTGCCTTCGGGAGAAGTGGCGCGAGACGACCGAAGGAGAGTCCGTCGGCCACGCGGGGGCGAGGGCTGCGAGTGATTCGTCCACCGCGTCGAGGAGGAGGGGCATGGATTCGTGATCCCCGAGTGCGGCGCAAACCTCGACCGTCATCGAGAGGTCGCGCTCAAAGGCGCGGACATCGCACTCCGGGACGACGAGGTGGGCGCGTTCGATCCTCGGCTCGGCGACGTGGGAACCGAAAAGCCCCTTCGAGACGACCTCCGCCTCGACGCCGACGACCTCCCCGCCGCGAGCCTTCCCCGCTGCCGGGAAGTTCGCGTGGTACGGATTCAAGCCACCGGTCGCGCCGTTCGAGAATCGCACGAAGCCCTCGCCGCCGAGCGAGAGTTCCACCTCGACCGGAAGCCCAGCCCACGAAGCCGGAATCTCCACTTCGGCGGAGAGGTGTACCGGCAACGCTATCTCCGGCCAGAAATCCCCGAGCTTCGCGCCATGCGCCTTCCCGTTCCCGGCGGAGAACGCCCACTTTTCGATGGGGGCTTCGAAAGCGTTGCGCCACAGACGCAGCTCGTCGACGCGGCTGGCGAGGCGTGTCAGGCGGCGCTTGTCGTGCGAGGTCACGCATTCCTTTCCGGGTCGGGTTTTCTAGCCTTTGATGGCCCCCGACGTCAGCGCGCGGACGATGAAGCGTTGCAGGATCACGAAGGTGGCGATGGCCGGGAGCATCGCGAGG
>JBOHBL010000791.1:0-6495 GCA_050698295.1 Rubrobacteraceae bacterium
GGGTTCGGAAGAACGAGGCGGCGGCGGCGAGGATCTCACCGAGCGGCATCGGACGCATCTCCACGTGGAAATCGTCGCGCTCGACGCTCCCGGAGGTTCTCACGTCTTCCACGAGCGCGTTGAGCGAGTCGGTTTGCGCCTGTATCTCGTCGAGGATGCGCCGACGTTCCTTGTTCGGGAGTTCCTCCGTGGAGAGCATGTCCGAGAGGGTCCGGACGGCGGAGAGCGGGGCGTTGAGTTCGTGGGCGACCATCGCGGTGAAGTCGGCCTTCATCACCCCGAGTTCCGCGAGGCGGCGGTTCGTCTCCTTTTCGGCGGCGAGAAGGGCTTCGCGTTCGGCGGCGATGCGGCGGAGTTTGAGTATGCCTCCGAGGGCGACGACGGCGGCGAAGGCGAGGCGGAGGAAATCGGCGGTGGTGAGGAACGTGCTGTACGCGGAGGGCTGCACGACCGCGCGGAGTTGAGAGCCGGCGAGAAGCACCATCGCCACCAGCAGCCATCCCGCGAGGTGGCCGCGCCGGTAGAGCGAGGCCGCACCCAGCGTCGCCGCGACCGCGAGTCCGAGCGGGAGCGTCGAGACGGCCCAGTTCCAGCCGGTGGCTTCGTAGGCGAGCGTGGCGACTTCGGGGTTCGCGATGAGAGGCGGCAGCAATCCACCAAACTCGTGCACCAGAAAACCGGTCGCCCCGAAGGCCGCGAAGATCGCGAGCATGGACCTCCGAGTCAACTTCGGCGGCTTCTTCGGGACGAGGCCGATCACGAAGAGAGCCAACGTCGCGGTCCACACGAACAGCGACTCGTAGGTCGCCACGTTCGGGAGGTGGGCGTTGCCGAGCGAGAGGTCCTTGTACTGGAACACCATTGCGCCCAGGCCTGAGACGAGAAGTCCGGCGGCTACCCACAAAAGCCGGTCCCCGTGCCTCTCGGTGACGAACATGCTAAGGACGAGCGCGCCGAAGAGGCGCGCGATCACGGTCGCCACCACCACCGCGACGTGGACCTGCGGCGCGAGCACCGCGAAGCGGAGCTGCTCGGAGTAAAGCGTCACCGAGGACCACGCGATGATGGCGAGCGCGAGCGCCGCCGACAGCGTCAGGGCGTTGAAATGCTTCGCGGAGAGGGCCGACCTCAACCCCGGCGCGATGCTCGGCGTCTCACGGATCACACCCTCAAACCTCCGTCTTCCGCCCTCGCAGCGGGGACGGCTTCCATTGTCCCGGATGCCTCGATCTCGTCAACACCCGACAACCACCCATCAAGAAACTGAATGCGACCTCGATTATATACGAATCGCCGTCGCCTTTGCCTGCCCGGAAAGACCAGGGAGTTCGCTCCGGAGCCTTCATTTTTTCGCGAAATCGGCAAAATCGGCAAAATCTGGCTATTTTTGGGGATGCGCGGGTCGTGCCGGAAGGATCAAAATGTACACGAATGCACGGGAAAGGAATGTAATGGTGGAGATCCAAACGGAAGCCCGCTCCGCCGCCGCTCTCCTCGGGAGAGAGAGGGCGGCGGCGCGTATGCCATGCAGTCGCGAAATCGAGGAGGGATAACCGATGAGTGGTGATGAAGTAGGCCGTCAACCGGAGACCGGGAACACGCCCCAGCCGGAGCGCCCCGAGCCGCCGAAGGACTTTCTGCCGGGGCTGGCGGAGAACTGGAAGAGCGACGCGGTCTCGGGGTTCGTCATATTCTTGATCGCGCTTCCGCTGTGCCTCGGCATCGCGCTCGCGTCGGGGGTTCCGCCGATAGCGGGGATAATCTCCGGCATCATCGCGGGGATGGTTATATCGCTGCTAAGCGGCTCGCACGTCACGATAAACGGCCCCGCGGCGGGTATGATCGTGATAGTCCTCGGCGCGGTCCAGGAACTGGGCGGCGGGGACGCGCTGCTCGGTTACCAGCTCGCCCTCGCCGTCGGCGTCGTCGCGGGGGTCATTCAAATCGGATTGGCGTTTCTGAGGGCCGGTAAACTTACCGGCTTTTTCGCTTCCTCGGTGATCCACGGTATGCTCGCGGGGATCGGGCTCATCATCATGGCGGGGCAGATCCACATCGCCCTCGGGCGCGAGAACCCCGGCGAACACGGCCTCGGCATATTGACGGCGATTCCGCCGACATTCGCAAACCTGAATCCCTACGTCGCGCTCATCGGTGTCACGGCGATCCTCATCATGATCTTCTGGCCGAAGATGGGAAGCATCTCGGGGGTCGTCCCGGCTCCGCTCGTCGCGGTGGTCGTGGGTACTTTGATGGCTATCGGCCTCGGCGTGGGCAGCGACGGCTCGTATACGCTTTTCGGAAACACGTACGAGACTGGCACAAACTTCCTCGTCCCGTTGCCGGAGGGCGGACTCGTCGCCGGACTCGCGTTCCCGGACTTCTCGCAGATTTTGACCGCGACCTCCATAAAGTGGATCTTCCTCTTCGTCTTCGTCGCGAGCCTCGAGTCCCTCCTCACCGCCGAGGCGGTGGACAAGATCGACCCGTACAAGCGCCAGTCGGATATGAACCGCGAGCTGTTCGGCAAGGGCGTCGGGAACGCGCTCTCGAGCGGCATCGGCGGACTGCCCATGATCGCGGAGGTCGTCCGAAGCAAAGCGAACATTTTGCAGGGCGCGAAGACGCGGTGGTCGAACTTCTTCCACGGCTTCTTCCTTCTGGCTTTCGTGCTCGCGGTTCCGGGGCTTTTGAGCCAGATCCCTCTCGCGGCGCTCGCCGGGGTCCTCCTCGTCATCGGCTTCCGTCTGGCGCATCCGAGCGAGTTCCGACACGCGCTGCACGTCGGCAAGACGGAGTTCCTGTTCATGCTCGTGACGGCGGTAACGGTCCTTTTGACGGATCTCCTCATCGGCGTGGCTACGGGCCTCATCGTAGCGTTCATCATCGCTTTCGTCGTGGGGCGGACGAAGCCGAACAACGTTTTCAAGCCGAAGGTGTCCGTCGAGTCGGAGAACGGGACGGTGCCGGTGCATTTCTCGGGGGCGCTCGGATTCCACAATTTCCTCGGCATCCGGAGCAGGCTGGACGCGCTTCCGAAGGGGAAGAACGTGGTGATGGACTTTTCCGGCGTCCACTTCATAGACCACACGGTGATGGACCGTCTGAGCGACTTCGAGCGGGTGTACATCGACGACGGCGGCGAGGTGGAGTGGCGGAACATGGACCACCTCGAGCCCTCCGGCCACGACGCCCTCTCGCCGAGACGCGGGAAGCCCGTGGCGGCGGAGGGGCCGAAGACCCCGACCCCGGCGTAGGAGGCCGGACCATGCTCATCAAGTCGTTCATGACCCGGCAGGAGATCCTCACCGTGGAGCCGGAGCAAACCCTCTCCGAGGCGGCCCGGCGCATTTGGGAGCGCGGCGTGGGTTCGGCCGTGGTTCTCTCCGAGGGGGAGAAGCCCGGGATCATCACCGAGCGGGACTTGCTCCGGGCGGTCGCCGAAGGCGCCGATCCCACCAGCGCGAAGGTCGGCGCCTACATGACCCCCAACGCGGTCGCCATCACCCTGAGCTGGCACATCGTAGACGCCGCCCGGACGATGATCGAACGCGGGTTCCGGCACCTGATCGTGCTCGACGACGCTGGAGAGGTTGTGGGCATGCTCTCGATCCGGGACATGGTAAGAGCATTGCTGGAAGACAAGAAAAGGACGCTTGCCGGTTGACCGGTTAGCGGGAAGGAAGGAGTGATGTTCATACAGGTCGTCCGAGGGCGGGTCGGAGACGCCGCCGGGCTTGGCGAGCACTGGGAGCGCAGGATTCACGAGGTGCGCCATCATCTGGAGGTAGTGCCGGACGCCGGCCCGATCGAGATCCCCATGTCCGTGGGCTGGCTCGGCTCTACCGCGGGCATCTCGGATGAAGGCGAGTTCGTCGCCGTTATCCGCTTCGAGTCCGAGAGGCTGGCGCGCAAGGACGAGAAGCGGTACTTGCAGCGCGAGTGGTGGGCCGGAGCGAAAGAGTACTTCGACGGCGAGGTCGCCATCCATGACTGCCCCGAGGTGGACATCCTCCTCGGTGGTGGATCCGACGACGCCGCTTTCGTGCAGGTCATTGAGGGCCGCGCCAAAGACATCGATCGCGTGCGAGCCCTCAACTCATCGTCCGAGGGCTGGCTGAAAGAGCATCGCCCCGGAATTATCGGCGGCGCCGTCGCCTGGCATGGGGACGGAGGTTTCACAGAGAGCCTGTACTTCACTTCCGAGGAGGAAGCGCGCGAGAGCGGGGAGCTTCCGGCGGACGCCCGGGCCGAACTCGACGAGTGGAGGGCCTTCGTCGAGGACGTAAAATACATAGACCTGCGAGATCCCTGGCTCTGGAGTCCGGAGGGTCTCACAGTGTGAGGCGGCGCAGGGCGAAGACCGTGAGGAGCGCGTTATGTCTATCCTGAGCAACATCCCTGTCCTGAGCATGATCGTCTGGCTGCCGCTTTTGGGCGTCGTGGCGATCCTGTTCCTGCCGAAGACGAGCGTGAAGGCCGTCCAGGGCGTCGCGCTCGGATGCACGAGCCTTTCTTTCGTCCTTTGCTGGAGCCTTTTGTTCGCCTTCGACCGGAACACGACCGATTTGCAGTTCACCGAACGACTCGAGTGGATCCCCGACCTCGGCATGACGTACGCACTCGGCCTCGACGGCCTCTCCTTCCCGCTGCTCCTTTTGACTTCCCTCATTTCGCTGTCGGCGGTCGTCGCTTCCCTGACCCTGATACGCGAGCGCGTCAAAGGCTACTTCGCGTGGTTCCTGCTTTTGGAATTCGCGGTGCTCGGGGTTTTCGTGGCGCAGGACTGGTTCCTTTTCTACGTTTTCTACGAGGTCGGCCTGGTTCCGATGTTCTTCCTGATCGGGCTTTGGGGAGGGGCGAGGAAGGACGCGGCGGCGATGAGCTTTTTCCTGTACACGCTCGTCGGCTCGATCTTCATGCTGCTCGGCATCATCGCGGTCTATCTCAACTCCGACCCCGGAACATTCGACATGCGCGAGCTTCTCGAGTCCCGCGACGGATGGACCCAGACTTTCCAGACGGGCGCCTTCCTCGCCTTCCTCGCCGGGTTCGCGGTGAAGATCCCCATCTTCCCCCTCCACGGCTGGCTGCCCCTCGCCCACGTGGAGGCGCCCACGCCGGTGAGCATGCTCCTCTCCGGCCTCCTGCTGAAGATGGGGGCATACGGCCTCATGCGCGCAGGAGAACTTTTGCCGCTCGGCCTCGAATGGTTCGCTCCGATTCTGCTCGCGCTCGGGTTCATAAACATCCTGTACGGCGCTTTGCTCGCGTGGCGGCAGACGGACTTGAAATCCATAGTGGCCTTCTCGTCCATAGACCACATGGGTTTCGTGCTGGTTGGCATCGCCTCGCTGAACGCCCTCGGCTTCACCGGGGCCGTTATGATGATGGTGACGCACGGCATTATCAGCGCGGGGCTGTTTTTCCTGGTGGGCGTCATCTATGACCGGGCGCACACCCGCGACATGACGGAATTCAGCGGTCTCATGTCGAGCGTCCCGATATTCTCGATCCTCCTTTCGCTCTCCTTTTTGGCCTCGATGGGGCTTCCGGGGCTGGCGCAGTTCGTGAGCGAGTTCCACGTTTTGGTCGGCGGCTTCCAGCAGTGGGGGCTGTGGGTGATCGTCGCCCTCATCGGCGTCCTCCTCACCGCCGCGTACTCGCTGCGGACGATAGGCAGGATGGTGATGGGCGAGACGGATCCGAGATGGGTGAATTTGAAGGACGTCGGGGGGAGCGAACTCGCCGTGATCGCACCCCTGGCGGCGCTCATGATCGTCCTCGGCGTCTATCCCGGCGTGGCGCTGGGGATCATGACCTCCACGATGGCCCAAATGGCCGCCCTCTTCGGCTAGAAAGGGATTTATGGTCCTCGACATCACCAACGAGATGCGCCACCACCTCGAGCACGAGGTGGACCACTTCAGCCACCTCCTCGCCGGGCAAGGCCCGATCTCCACGTTCGTCCACCACAATACCCTCCACGGCCTCCAACACCTCCCCTTCGACGAGGCGATAGTGGAAGCCCGCCGTCTACTCGGAGGCCGGGGATTCCTCCCGAACGAACAGTTCCGCGGCTTTTACGCCTCGGGCCGCATCACAGACGAGGATATAGACGCGGCGTTCGAGAGCCGCCCGTCCTCCCCGGAAGAAAGTTTGACGGTGGGAGAGCGGCGCATCGAGGCGGGCGAGGTACGGCGCATCCACCTTCTCCGCGGCGTCGAACCCCTCGATCCCGCCCGGCTGCGCTTCGAGACGCGCGAGCGGGGCGCGACCCGCCGCTTCCGCGAAGACGTGCCGGAGGAAACCCGCGCGGCGCTTCTCGAGAAGGCGGCGGACGAACTCGCTCGTAGTTTGAGTCGCGTGGGCCGCGAATGGACTCTTTCGGATTGGATGGGGGTTCACCTGAACCTGGATCCAGCCGGACGTTTGCGCGCCCAAGTCCGGAGCGAGATGGACGAGGGGCGGGGAAAGTCGGGCGACACCGACGCC
>JBOHBL010000792.1:0-3579 GCA_050698295.1 Rubrobacteraceae bacterium
CCATAACGCGGGGCTGATGGTCGAGGAACCCCGAAAAACGGGTGGCGTTCAGTTCACCCTCTCCGGCGCGATCGCCGGAGCGAAACGGTGTCTGCCCATCGCCGTGAGCGGAGCGGCGATTGGGCTGGTTTTCGGGGTGTTGGCGCGTCAGGCGGGGTTGAGTTCCGTCGAGGCGGCTTTGATGAGCGCGCTCGTGTTTTCCGGGGCGGCGCAGTTCGTGGCTATGGGAATATGGGCCGGTCCCGTACCGCTCGCGGGCGTGGTCCTCGCCACGCTCGTCGTGGGCTTGCGGCACCTTCTCATGGGGGCGGCTTTGAGTCCGTGGTTCTCGAAGTTGCCGAAGAAAGAGGCTTTCGGATCGGCATTCTTCATGGCCGACGAGAACTGGGCGCTCACGATGTCGGAGTTTCAGAAAGGGCGGAAGGACGCCGCGTTCCTCCTGGGCGGCGGGCTCATCATGGTCGTTTCGTGGACCACTTTCACCTTCGTCGGGAGCGCGGCGGGGAGCTTTATCGAGGACCCGGCGCGGTGGGGCCTGGATTTCGCTTTTACCGCCGTCTTCATCGCGCTCCTGGTCGGGATGTGGAGGGGAAGGTCGAGTTTGCTCCCGTGGGCGGTGGCGGCGGTCGTGGCGGTGTTGGGATACGAGTTTTTGCCGGGGCAGTGGTACATATTGTTCGGCGGGTTGGCGGGGAGTCTCGCGGGGGTGGTGTCGCGTGGGCGTTGATCCCATCACCCTGCTCGCGATAGTCCTCATGGCGCTCGTCACGTATGCGACGCGGGCCGGGGGACTCTGGATCGCCGGTCGGCTGGAGCTTTCCGAGCGGGCGGAGGTATTTCTGGAGCAGATACCGGGCGCCATCCTCATCTCCCTCGTCGCGCCGGTCGTCGTAGCCGGTGGTCCGGCGGCATGGTTCGCGACCCTCGCAGCCGCGCTCGTGGCGTGGAGAACCGGGAGCCTGCTCGGCGCGATGGTGGTCGGGGTCGGAGTCGTTCTCGCCCTCAGAACGGTCGGACTATCGTGACTGCTCCCACGCCTGAAGGACGTGGGCTTCCACGGTTTCTCAACCGAGATTGCACAGCCCTGCAGTCAGTATTCGATGGCTGGTCCATGATCGGAGGCGAGCGTTTGGGCTCTCGAATTCAACCCCCGGACTCAGTGGATGGCACTGACCCACGGACATTTCACCGGGAGAAGGTTTTCTCTCCCGAACCCTATATATCCGATTATCAAGGTGCAGGCCTCTCGTGGAGGCTGCGCCGCATTATACTCGAAGCCGCCGCTCCGGGTGGCTTCTATCACGCGCCTGAAGGCTGTGGGCTTTACGCCGCGCGTTCGGTAAAAACGCTCGTCCGTCGCGGGCTGAAGAATATGAGAGGCTATATGGACATCGAGGAGGAAAAGGGATGAAGGTTTCCGAGGAAAGGATATCCGCCGGAAAGGAGTTCGAGCCGCGGATCGAGCGTGGCCTCGCCGACGCGACCGATTCCTTCTTCAGCGTTGAGTCTCCGCTCGGGACGCTGTACGTCGCCGTCGGTGAAAAGGGGATCAAGTACTCGACCCCGGCCCCCGCCTCCGACGAGGAGTTCGTCCGCCACTACGGCGAGACCTTCGGACGCCTCGTCGTCCCGGCGGAGGACACGGAGGAGCTTTCGGAGAAAATATCCGCCGCTTTCGCCGGGGAGAGGGTGGAGATCCCGCTCGACCTTTCGGACAGAACCCCCTTCCAGCGTCGGGTCATGGAGGTCGTCTCCGGTATACCTCGCGGCGAGGTCCGTCCGTATAGCTGGGTCGCGAAAGAAGCTGGAGCCGCGCGAGCTTCGAGGGCCGTCGGGAGCGTCATGGCGAAGAACCCGATGCCGCTCATCTTGCCCTGTCACCGCGTCATCCGCAACGACGGCGGGACCGGAAACTACGGCTACGATCCCGAGCGGAAAGTGCGTCTTTTGAAAGACGAAGGCGTTCCGGTGGAGGAGATCGCGAAGGCTCCATACGTCGCCACGCCCGCGACCGGCGTCTTCTGTCACGCCACGTGCCGCAACGCGAAGCGAACAAAGCCCGAGAACCGCCGTCCGTTCAGGAGCGCGTCCGCCGCCGTGGACGCCGGTTTCAGACCATGCGAAGTCTGCCGCCCCGTGGTCGCCGCATGAGCATAAAAGACCTCGGACTCCTGACTGCCCTCGGGGCTTTGTGGGGAGCGTCTTTCATTTTCATCCGGGTCGCGGCTCCGGCGCTCGGGCCGTTCGCGCTCGTCGAGTTCCGGGTGTTTCTCGCCGCCGCGGCGCTCGCGATCTACGCGCTCGTGATCGGGAAGGCGTTGAAAATCCGCCACCGCTGGAAAGGCTTTCTTCTCCTCGGCGGTCTCAACGCGGCGATACCCTTCACGCTCATCTCCGCCGCGCAGCTCGAGTTGACGGCCTCCTTCGGCGCGATACTCAACTCCACGACCCCGCTCTTCGGCGCGCTCGTGGCCGCCGTCTGGATCGGCGACCCGTTGACGACCCGGAAAATACTTGGTCTCGTACTCGGGATCCTTGGCGTGGCCGTCCTCGTGGGATGGAGTCCGATGCCCGTGACCCTCGCGCTCGCGCTCGCCGTTTCCGCGTCGCTCACCGCCGCTCTTTTCTACGGCATCGGGAGCGTCTACGCGAAAAGGAACTTCACCGGCATACCCCCGCTCGGTCTCGCCATCGGGCAACTCTCCGGGGCCGCCGCCGTCACGATGCCCGTCGCCGCGATGGACGCCCCGCGAGAAGTCCCATCGCTCGTCGTCGCGGCCTCGGTCCTCGCTCTCGCCCTGCTATCCACGGCGGTGGCGTATCTCATCTACTTCCGACTCATAGCCAGCGTCGGCCCGACAAAGACTCTCACCGTCACCTTCCTCGTCCCGGTCTTCGGAGTCTTCCTCGGAGCGTTGCTCCTGAACGAACCCGTCGGAGGCGGGACGTTGACGGGGCTGGCGATCATCCTGGCGAGCGTGTTCCTCGTCAACGAAGTCCGTTTCCGGGAAGGGAGTAGAAAAACAGGGGGTGCAGAGTAGTCTTCGTTTTCACTACTCCCTACTCCCCAAACGAGCGAAGCGAGTGCCTCCCTACTCCCCGTATTGATGCTCTACTGGCAGCTTCGGGATCTGTCCCCCTTGTCCTTGACGCAGATGTCCACGCCCGAACCGCCATGCGCGAGGTCGTTGCCCCTCACGCCGTCCCTGATTTTCGGGAGTGGAGTAATGGAGGAGTCGGAAAGTCGAAAGATGCGATTCAACTACTCACCATCCACTTAGCCACCCATCTCCACGTGACGAATAGCATGGTCAGCGCGATGCCGAAGGCGATGCTCAGAGGGAACCAGATCACCGCCGCCCAAAGGTTGAGCCCCCGCGAACGGGGGGTGGACCTCGTGGCGCGCGCCTTGTCCACCAGGGAGGTCTCCCGACCCCTCCACATCTCCGAGTACACAGTACAGGGGCACCTCTCCAACGTCTTCGAGAAAGTCGGAGTGAGAAGCTGCGGGGAGTTCCTCAAGCGCCTCTTCTACGTCTGCTCATCGCGCCGCTCTCAGTTGACGCATCAGGGCGGGCG
>JBOHBL010000793.1:0-6392 GCA_050698295.1 Rubrobacteraceae bacterium
AGAAGATGGAGAGCGCGCGCGACACCATCAAGGATATAAACCCGAACGTCGAAGTCATCGAGTTCGAGGAGGCGTTGAGTTCTGAAAACGCCCTCGACATCTTCGAGGACTTCGACGTCATCGTGGACGGGACGGACAACTTCCCGACACGCTATTTGGTTAACGACGCGTGCGTGCTTCTCGGCAAGCCGAACGTGTACGGCTCCATTTTCCGCTTCGAGGGACAGGCGAGCGTTTTCTGGGCGGAGCACGGCCCGTGCTACCGTTGCCTCTATCCGGAACCGCCGCCGCCGGGACTAGTCCCGAGCTGCGCCGAAGGCGGGGTTCTCGGGATACTTCCCGGAGCCATCGGGGTCGTGCAGGCCACCGAGACGGTCAAGCTCATCCTCGGGGCGGGCGAGTCGCTCGTCGGTCGGCTCATGCTCTACGATGCCCTCGGCATGAACTTCCGCGAGATGAAGCTGAGGAAAGACCCGAACTGCCCGGTGTGCGGCGAAAACCCGACGGTCACCGAACTCATCGACTACCAGGAGTTCTGCGGGATTCCGCAAGCCGCCGCGCAGGAAAAAGAAAACGGCGTCCCCGAAATCTCCGTCTCCGAACTCAAGGAGAAGATGGAGAACGGGAATAATACATATGTCCTCGACGTGAGGGAGCCACACGAGTACGAGGTGGCGAACATCGGGGTTCCGCTCATACCGCTCGGTGAGTTGCCGGATCGGATGTCCGAGCTGAACCAGAACGATGAGATCGCCGTTCATTGCAAGACGGGCGGGAGGAGCGCGAAGGCCGTGAAGCTCCTTCAAGACGCGGGCTTTGAGAACGTATACAACGTCAAGGGCGGCATCACGGCGTGGAGCGAGGAGATAGACCCGAGCGTGCCGAAGTATTAGGGTCGGTTTCCCAGAGGGAAACCTCCGGTGAGTAGTTGGTAGTGAGTAGGGAGTAGCGATTGATTTCGCCGCTCCCCTTTCTTTTGCGATGTCGGAAGCCCGGTCCCGCTTTTTCGTGTTTCGGGGAAGGAACTTCGGGGCGTATAATTTCCTTCGACGGCGTGTATGGAGGTTTTCGTGGAGACGAAGACGAGGACGAAGGTTTCGGTGGAGCATTCGATGACGCTGTGGGTTCCGAAGAAAAGGTCGTTCGCGCCGGAAGACGACGAGTGGCTTTTCGCGTTCTGCCGGATGAACGACGAGTTGCGCATCGAGCGCACGTCGGACGGGGAATTGGAGATCGAGATGCCCACCGGAGGGAAAACAGGAAATCGCAACTTCGAATTAACGGCGGAGCTTAGTATATGGACAAGGCGTGATGGCACCGGCGTCGGGTTCGACTCTTCGACGGGCTTCATCCTCCCGAACGGCGCACTCCGCGCACCCGACGCCTCGTGGGTGAAACGCGAGCGGCTTTCGAGCCTCACCGCCGGACAGAAAGAGAAGTTCCTCCCGCTTTGCCCGGACTTCGCGATCGAACTCCGCTCCCCCTCGGACTCTTTGTCGAAGGTCGAAGAAAAGATGCGCGAATACATCGAGAACGGCGCGAAGCTCGGATGGCTCCTCGACCCGGTGGAAAGAAAGGCCCACATATACAAATCGGACGGCTCGGTCGAGGTCATCGAAAACCCGGAGAGTTTGTCCGGCGACCCCGAACTTCCGGGTTTCACCCTCACTTTGAAACCCGTGTGGGAGCCGGAATTTTGAGGGACGGTGAGTAGTGAATAGTGAGTGGTGAGTAGCAAATACTGTTCACTGCTCACCGTACTCGCCATGAATAACGCAACACGGGCGCGACGGCCTCGAAGCCTTCGCGGTCGGCGACTTCTTCGAGTTCCTCGGCGCGGCGGCTCCATTTTTCGTAAAGCGCTTCGAGGCGGGCGCGCTCTTCGCTATTTTCGGGAAAGCGTGAGGACTCGTGGATATAAAACATTCGTCGCATTTTGGCGAGGAAGATGTCCGGCTCCTCCTCGAACCCGAAGGATTCGTGCCACTTCGTACTCTCCACGTTCGCCGCATGATACGCGCTCCGAAGGTTTTCGCCTTCGCCGCGCTCGCGCAGTTCTTCGACTGCCACGCCCACGAGGGAACGTGCGATTCCCTTCCGCCGGAAACCCGGCCCCACCATGAGGAGGTCGAGGACGGGTTCTTCGTCTCGGTGGCATAAAAGAGCCGCGCCGACGATGCGGTCTCCTTCGAGAACTATGTTCGAAGCCTCCATCGCCTCTCCGCGCCGCCCGGCGAAGTATTCGGTGATGTTCATTTCGGCATGCTCGTGGATCTTCTCCTCCGGCCAGTCGCAGAATTCGACCCCGTCCTCGAACGTCTCGATGAACGCCTCGATCAAAGCGGGCGCGTCGTCGGGAACCACGGGTCGCATATGCAATCCGTCCGGAAGCTCCGACGACGGGATCGACCCTCGGAACCGAACGTGAACGTGGTCGTGGCGCGGCGTAATGTGGGCTTCTCCGTGGAAGTATTCGTGCTTCCACCCGAAGCGCCACGGCATGCGGTCCCACTCCTCGAAGGTCATCGGGATGTGGAGGCTACGCACGATCGAGTTTGGCTTTCTGGCTCATAAGACTTTCCTTCCGCCACGGGTCCCACGAGAGGATATTACCGCCCGCTCGGGGGCTTTCCACCCTCCGGTGTTCGCGGGCGCATAGGGGCATGCCCCCATACGAAAAACAGGGGCGAAGTCAGGGGCATGGCCTCTTACCGGCGGGACTCTGCGCTTCGTAGAGTTCGGCAGACGAGGCGAACAACTGAAAGGAGATTGCGAATGTCGTCGAACTGGATCCGGTGGGGCGGGTTGGCTGGCGTGGTGGCAGGCGCAATGTATGCGCTGACGGCCATTCTCAGCTTATTCGCGCCCCAAGAAGTCGTGTTCGATTCCATTACCGACTATCTGATCGAGGTTATTTTCGTTGTAGGGCTGGCTGGAACGCTGGTCGTCATAGCTTCGCTCCATGCTCTGCAAAGGGACAGCTATGGACGGCTGGGAGCGGCGGGTTCTTTGACAGCCTTCGCAGGTTACGCGCTCCTGGTCGTGGCCGCCGCTGCTACCACATTAGCCGGGCGTGAAGTCCTCGACGCCGTTTTCCCCGTAGGCGTACTGGCGATACTTCTCGGTTCGGTGCTGTTGGGGACCATGACCCTACGCGCAAGGATGCTGCCCTGGTGGTGCGGTGTGTTTCTCATCGTTGGTTTCCCTCTCACGGTCCCGTTGGACATAGCTATCAGAGGAGCCGGGGGAATAATGTTGGGGATAGTCTGGGCGTTGATAGGCTACGCGCTCTTGCAGAGGGGCGACGCGCAAGCTCACCAGCCCGCGCGGGCGAGTTGATGCGCCATCGTCGGGGCTGGTGTCGAGTCATCTCCCTGTCCTTTAGAATTCAGGTTTGAGTCGGCATCAACTGTGTCGGGCCACGGCGAAGAGAGTTGTAGAGATGATAACCGAACAAGCAGCCCCGGCGTCCAACGCCCACGCCTCTTGGCTCGCCTGGCCGCTGTGGGGTATATCCGTGATATTGGCGGCGTTCGGCATTTTCTTCCTGATCTTGAACGGCTCCTTTGCGAGCTTGATCGGAGACGACTCCGCGGGGATCAATGCGTCCGTCGCCGTGGCGTTCCCGACGGTCGGCGCGATCATTGCCTCGCGCCGACCCGGAAACCCTATAGGCTGGATCTTCTGCTCCGTCGGTCTGTTTCAGGGGATCGCGCTCTTCGCCGATCAGTACGCTAGATACGCCCTGCTCACGGCGCCCGGCGCGCTCCCGGCTGGCGTGGTCGCTGGCTGGCTGGGAACCTGGAGTTGGCTTCCCGGCGTCGGTTTGACCACCACTTTCTTGCTCTTGCTTTTTCCTCACGGCCGATTCCCCTCCCGCCGCTGGCTGCCGGTCGCGTGGCTCGCCGTCATGGGCATTGCGCTGGGAGTCGTGTCCCTGGCGATCGCACCGTGGGACATGTTGGACGTTTACGCACCCGCCGACAACCCGCTCCAGATCGAGGGCGCCCGCGCCGTTGCGATCGTGCTCGCGATCTCCGGTCTCGTGCTGCTGATGATAAGCACGCTGCTTTGCCTGGTGGCTCTGGTCTCGCGCTTCCATCGCTCGCGGGGAGAAGAGCGCGAACAACTCAAGTGGTTCGCCTACGCAAGTATCTTAACCGTAGCCAGTTTGCTTCTTGCCCTGATCCCCCCACTCTACTACGTGGGCTCCTTCCTACAGATCGTCGCCATTCCCCTGTTGCCCGTCGCGACCGGCATAGCCGTGCTTCGCTACCGCCTCTACGACATAGACATCATCATCAACCGCACGCTAGTCTACGGCGCCCTGACCGCGTGCGTCGTCGGTCTCTACGTATTGGTGGTCGGATATCTGGGCGCGCTATTTCAGACGAGCGGCAATTTGGCGATCTCGCTCGTCGCGACGGGGATAATCGCCGTGATCTTCCAGCCGCTGCGCGAGAGGTTGCAAAGGGGCGCGAACAGTCTGATGTACGGAGAGAGGGACGACCCTTACGGCGTGATCTCACGCCTCGGAAGACGGCTCGAAGGAACACTCGCCCCTGAGGCCGTGCTACCAACCATCGTCGATGACGTAGCGAGGGCGCTCCGGCTTCCACAAGCCGGGATCTGGCTCACCGACGGCGACACCTTGCGACTCGAAGCATCCCACGGCGAAGCGCCCACGCAAACGACCGCCCTGGACGCCGGCGCCGTGGAGAAGCTGCGCCACGCCCCCGACGGTCTGCGCCCGACGGACCTCGACCCTTCGGGGGAATACGGGACGGTTCTCGCGGAGAGCGGCGCGGCGCTCGTGCTGCCACTGACGCACCGGGGCGAGCTCGTCGGTGCGCTGAGCCTAGCTCCCCGCAGCCCCGGCGAAGAGTTCTCTCCGGCGGATCGCCGGCTGCTGCGCGATCGGGCAACCCAGGCGGGCGCGGCGGCCCACGCGGTGCGGCTCACCGTCGCGCTCCGCTCCAGCCTCGAAGAATTGCGCCGTTCGAGGGAACGCCTCGTGGCGGCGCAGGAAGAGGAGCGCCGCCGCATACAGCGCGACCTCCACGACGGGCTCGGCCCGATCCTCGCGAGCATGCGCCTCCGCCTCGAAGCATGCCTCGACACACAGACGAACGGCGGGCCGTCCGAAGCCCCTCTCGCGGAGGATCTCGAACGGCTCTACGAACTCGTCGGGCAGGCGACCGGCGACATCCGGCGCCTCGTCCACGACCTCCGACCGCCCGTCCTCGACCAGCTCGGACTCGTCCCCGCACTGCGCCAGCATTGCGAACGCTTCCACCGGGAAACCGGAATCGTCGTGAATTTCGAGGCCGAAGAGAACCTCCCCGTTCCCGCGGCGGCGGAGGCGGCGATACTCCGCGTCGCGCAGGAATCGCTCCTCAACGTCGAGAAACACGCCCGCGCCTCGCGGGTGGACGTGCGCCTCGAACGGGGCGACGGCTGGATCTCCCTCGAAGTCCGCGACGACGGCGTGGGCATGGACGAGTCTCTCAACGGCGCGGCGGGGACCGGCATCGTCGGCATGCGCGAGCGGGCGGACCTCCTCGGCGGCGAGTTCCGGATCTCCGCCAGCCCCGGCGGCGGCACGGAGGTCGCAATGCGTATACCGGCCCCGGACAGAGAGGCGGTGAAGTGAGCGCGCGCGATGAAAAGATTCGTGTACTCCTCGCCGACGACCATCGGCTCTTTCGCGAGGGAGTGGCGAGCCTTTTGGAAAGAGCCGGGGACATCGAACTCGTCGGGGAGGCCACCACGGGCGAGGAGGCCGTGCATCTCTCCGACGGCCTCCAGCCTGACGTAGTGCTCATGGACATAAAGATGCCCGGCATGGGCGGCATCGAGGCGACGAGGGCGATAGTCAAGAAAAACCCGCACGTCGGCGTCGTGGTGGTGACGATGTTCGAGGATGATGAGTCGGTGTTCGCCGCGCTCAAAGCCGGAGCGCGCGGGTACGTTCTCAAGGACTCCGACCGGGGCGAATTGCTCCGCGCCATCCGGGCCGTCGCGCGCGGCGAGGCGCTTCTCGGAGCCGCCGTCGCCCGGCGCGTCCTCGAGCAATTCTCGGCCCCGGCGTTCATCGAGCCGTCGCCGAAACCTCCCTCGCCGCTCTTCGACGAATTGACGCCGAGGGAGGCGGAAGTCCTCCGCCTCATCGCCGAAGGTTTGAAGAACCGCGAAATCGCCCGACGCCTCGTCATAAGCGAGAAGACGGTCGGCAACCACGTCTCGAACATCTTCCGCAAATTGCAGGTCAACGACCGCAGCCAGGCCATAGTGCGCGCCCTGCGCGGCGGCCTCGCGGAGTTCGAACAAACATAGCGCCGTAAATACCGGGAGTCGGGAGATCGGGAGTCGGGAGTCGGGGTGTTCCCGAC
>JBOHBL010000794.1:0-16756 GCA_050698295.1 Rubrobacteraceae bacterium
TGCATCAGCACTTCACCCTGATCCCACGCCTCACTGTGGCGGAGAACATCGTGCTGGGCGCGGAACCGCGCAAGGGCGGCAGGCTCGATATGGAGAAGGCCGTGAACGATACGCGGGAACTCTGCGAAAGGTACGGACTCCAGGTGGACCCGAGAGCGCGCGGCGCCGACCTCTCCGTCGGCGTGCAACAACGGGTTGAGATCCTCAAGGCGTTGTACAGGAACGCCCGTATACTCGTCCTCGATGAGCCGACCGCCGTCCTCACGCCGCAGGAGACGGAGGACCTTTTTACCGTCCTCAAGGAACTCGTGGGCGACGGGCTTTCGATCATCCTGATCACGCACAAGCTCGGCGAGCTTCGCGGCGTCTCGGACGACATCACGATCATCCGGGACGGGAAGGTCGTGGACACGGTGAAGACTTCGGAGACGAACGAGAGCGAGCTCGCCCGTCTGATGGTCGGGCGCGAAGTCCTGCTCCGCGTGAGCAAGGAGGACTCGAAGGCCGGCGACGTTCGGCTCGCCGCCGAGGACCTGGTAGTCAAATCCAACACCGGCGCGGTGGCGGTGGACGGCGTGAGCCTCGAAGTGAAGGCCGGGGAGATCCTCGGCATCGCTGGCGTGGACGGCAATGGTCAGACCGAACTCGCCGAAGCTCTGGCGGGAACTCGTCCGGTGGAGTCGGGCGCCATTCTGCTCGACGGGGAGGACGTGACGAGGGTTGGGGCGAGTGGGAGACAGGGACTCGGGCTGGCGTACGTCCCGGAGGACCGCGGTTCCAAGGGGCTCGTGCAGGACTTCTCGCTCTCGGAGAACAACGCGCTCAAGACGTATGACGAGGCGCCGTTCTCGTCGCGGCTTGGTTGGATCTTCCCCAAAACGATGCGCCGCCGCGCCGCCGAGAACCTCCGCGCTTACGACGTGCGTCCCCCCGACCCGGACGCGAGGGCCGGAGCATTGTCCGGCGGAAATCAACAAAAAGCGGTCCTTGCTCGGGAACTGTCGGGGGCTCCCGGCGTCATCGTCGCCTCCCAGCCGACGCGCGGGGTGGACGTGGGAGCCATCGAGTTCATCCACGGCCAATTGCTCAAACAGCGGGCCGAAGGGAAGGCGATACTCCTGATATCACTAGAACTGGAGGAGGTCCGCTCGCTCTCGGACCGCATCCTCGTCCTGTACCACGGAAAGATCGCGGGCGAGGTCGGCCCGGACGCCACCGACGAGCAACTCGGCCTTCTCATGGCCGGACGCGGCATGGAGGAAGACAGGAGTTGAGCGAGGCGCCCGGAGAAGAGAGTCGTTCCAGTCCGAACAAGATGCTCCGGGACGCGGGAGGCGCGCTCGCCTTCCCGCTGATCGCGATCTTCATCGCTTTCATCATCGGAGCGTTGCTGGTGCTTGCCAGCGGGAATAATCCGGTCTCGGCGTACGTCTCTCTCGTGGAGGGGGCGGTCGGGTCTCCGACGGCTCTCGGGAGGACGCTTTTGAACGCGACGCCCCTGATCTTCACGGGGCTTGCGGTCGCGGTGGCTTTTCGGGCGGGACTGTTCAACATCGGGGGCGAAGGGCAGTTGTTCATCGGGGCGATCACGGCCGCCGTCGTCGCGGTCTCGCTCGGCTCCTTCGGATTGCTCGCGATACCGATGGCGCTGCTCGCGAGCATCCTCACGGGCTTCATGTGGGGCGCGCTCCCGGGTTTTCTCAAAGCGCGTTTCGGGGCGCACGAGGTCATCACCACGATCATGCTGAACTTCATCGGGATAAACCTGGCGACCTATTTCGCGCTGGGACCGTTCCGCAGCGAAGGGCTCGTGCCGGGCACCGAGACGATAGACGCGGCGGCGCGGATACCCATCATCGGGCTCGGGCGGGTCAATTACGGACTCTTCATCGCGCTGCTCGCGGCCGTGGTGGTGTATTTGATCCTCTGGCGCACGAAGCTGGGCTTTCGCATCCGGGCCGTCGGGCTTTCTCCGGGGGCGGCGAACTACGCCGGGATGAGGATCGGGACGAACACGGTCCTGGCCCTCGCCATCGGCGGCGCTCTGGCCGGGCTCGGGGGCGCCGTGGAGGTGATGGGCGTCTACGGGAAGATGACCATCCCGTTCGTCGGCAACCTGGGTTTCAACGGCATCGGCGTCGCGCTCCTCGGACGCAACCATCCGGTCGGAGTGGTGCTTGGCGCGCTCCTTTTCGGCGGGCTCGCTTCCGGGGCGCAGGAGATGCAGTTCTCCACCGACGTGCCCCTCGACCTCGCGGACGTGCTGCTCGCGGTGATATTGCTCCTCGTCACGGCGACCAAGCTCGTCGAGTACATCATCGGCAAACGCGCCCGCGCGCTCGCTTCGGGGACGCGGCTGGACGAAGGGTTGGGGTCTTAGGTGGAAGAACTTCTCGCCGCCACCATACGCAACGCCACCCCGCTCATCTTCGCCGCTTTGGGAGGGATGTTCTCCGAGCGGAGCGGGGTCGTCAACATCGGGCTCGAAGGTCTGATGCTCATTTCGGCCTTCGCGGGCGTCGTCGGAGCGTTTCTCTCCGGGAGCGCGCTCGCGGGTCTGGGGACGGCGATGGCGGCGGGACTGCTCTTCGCGCTCATCCACGCTCTCATGACGATAACCTTCGAGGCCGACCAGATCATCTCCGGCACCGCGATAAACCTGCTCGCCCTCGGAGGCACGGGCTTCCTAATGGTCGAGATCTTCGGTTCGGGGGGCACCTCTCCGCGGGTCGAGGGCTTCCCGGTGTACCCGATACCGCTCCTCTCGGAGATACCTCTGATCGGAGGCGCGCTCTTCAGCCAGAGCCTCCTCGTCTATCTGATGTACGTCCTCGTCCCGATAACGTTCTTCCTCCTCTTCAAAACCCCGTTTGGCCTGCGGTTGCGAGCAACGGGCGAAGCCCCCGAGGCCGTGGATACGGCGGGCGTCAACGTGTGGCGGATGCGCTACTATGGCGTCGCTCTTTCGGGAATCCTCGCTTCTCTCGGAGGGATTTACCTCTCGATGGGCATTCTCTCGGCCTTCACCGAAAACATGACCAACGGACGCGGTTTCCTCGCGCTCGCGGCGCTTATCTTCGGTCGCTGGCATCCGGTCGGGGCCGCCGGAGCCGCCCTCTTTTTCGGCTTCGCCCTGGCGTTCACCTTCCAGGCTCCGCAGGACGTCGTCCCGCTGGAGTTCCTGCAGATGCTTCCGTACGTCCTGACCATCGTGGCCCTGGCGGCCTTCGGCGGCCGCGCCATCGCCCCCGCCGCCATCGGCAAACCTTACCGGAAGGAATAGACGCGGTTCGCTCGACTGGAAATACGCGCTTGACTCGAAAATCGAGACCTGATAGCCTCACACGGCAAAGACACATCTGTAGCGTAGGCCCAAAGACATAGAGAGAGCCTCGTACGGACACGCAGCTTCTGGTCGGGCAGGCCGGGGCATTCCGTATGAGGCTTTTTCTCGCGCGGGGATGAGAGCGAACAGGGCCGGCGCGACGGTTCGGTGAAGAACAACGGGAAAGGGGATACTGACGGATGGATCTCAGCCTGGCAATTCTGCTGGCCGCTTTCGCGGGAGGTTTGTTCGGAGCCGCCATCGGGGGGCTGCCGGCCTCCACCGGCTCCGCCGTCGCCTGGTTCAAGAACCAGTTCGCCACCCACGCGAAAGAAGAGGCCCAAAAGCGCGGCGTTGATCCCTACGTCGTCCTCAACGATATGGCGGAGAACATCCCCATCGGCTCCGATGGGCTCATCGTCATCGACTACTTCCAGGGCAACCGTTCGCCGCACACCGACCCGCTCGCTCGCGGCATGATGTGGGGACTCTCGCTCTCGCACACGGAGGGGCACATATTCCGGGCCATCATCGAGGGGATATGCTTCGGGACGGAGCAGATCTTCCGGGCCATGCGCGGTCACGACTTCGAGCCGAGGATCAACGTCGTCTCCGGCGGCCCCGCCAAGAGCGAGTTGTGGATGCAAATGCACGCCGACGTCTCGGGGTCCCGATCGCCTTTACGAAGGTGAGCGAAGACCCCGTCCTCGGCGCGGCGATGCTCGCGGCGGTCGGTGCGGGCATCTACCCGGACCTGCGAGCCGCTTCGGAGGCCATGGTCCACACCGAGCGAAGCATCGAGCCGAACCAGGAGGCCCACGAGGCGTACCAGTTCTACCTGGAACGGTACATCGAGACCTACCCGCAAATGAAGGAGCTGATGCACAAGATGTCGCGCCACGTGGCCGGCGGACAGGCCGCGGCTCTCTAGCAAACGAAGCGAGGAGGACCACGACATTGACGACGATAAGCGTACTCGGGTCGGGGGTCATGGCGAGCGCCCTCGCCTTCCCCCTCTCGGACAACGGCCACGAGGCACGCCTCGTCGGCACCCACCTCGACCGTGAGATCATCGCCTCCATCAAGGAAACGGGCGTCCATCCCGACCTCGACTTGAAGGTCCCAAAGACGGTGCGCGCATACCAGCTCGAAGAGGCCGAAGAGGCGTTCGAGGGCGCGGAAATAGCCATGAGCGGGGTCAACTCCTTCGGGGTGAGGTGGGCCGGCGAGCAATTCGCCTCGCTGCTTAAGCCGGAGATGAAGGTGATCGCCGTGACCAAAGGTTTGGAAGCCGCGAGCGACGGCGACCTGAAGATACCGCCCGACGTTCTGGCGGAGGAAGTGCCCTCCGACCTGCGCGAGCGAGTCTCGTGGTCGGCCATAACCGGCCCGGCCATCGCCGACGAGGTCGCCTTGCGTCACGACACCTGCGTGGTCTTCACGGGCAACGACGGGTCCGTCCTCAAAGACCTCGCCGCGACCTTCCGCGCCGATTACTACCACGTGTGGACGGGCTTTTGGACAAGGAGGCGAGTCGGATTCTCGCTACCGCCGCTACAACTACGGCGCGGCGCTCTTCGGGCAGGCCACACGCGAGATGGGTCGGTGGATGGAGCTTCTGGTCGGCAAACCGGAGACTCCCCGCGGATTGGCCGGAGTCGGGGACATGTTCGTCACCAGCATGGGCGGGCGCAACGTCAGGGCGGGGCGTTTCGTCGGGGCGGGCATCCCTTTCTCCAAAGTCCGTGAAGAGCGCATGAAAGGCGTGACGCTTGAAGGGGCGGCTGCCATCAACGTCATAGGCGGCGCGCTCCCGAAGCTCGCCGGGCGTGGCCTCATCGGAGACGAGGACTTCCCGCTCATGCGCCACCTGCATGCCGTCGTCGCCCACGACGAGCCGCTGGACATGCCCTGGGAGACGTTCTTCGGCGGCGAAGCCTGAAGAGGTCATGGTAGAATGCCTGGACAGGGAAGAGCTTCAGCCTGAGATAAGTGGTCAGCGCCCGCATGTGGAGGATCAGCCAAAAACGAAACCCCGCGATTCGCGGGGGTTTTAGTTGCGCGCTCGGCAGGACTCGAACCTGCGGCCCCGTGATTCGTAGTCACGTGCTCTATCCGGCTGAGCTACGAGCGCATTTTTTGGGGCGTTGGTTATCATATCTCTCCGGCGGGGATCTCTCAAGGTGTTTTTCGAGGGCGCTGTTGGAACTATACTTGTGAGCTAGTATTCTGGAGAAGGTTTTTACATAGAGAGAGCGAGGTTGTAAGGCGCTTTGAGCGGGACGGTTCTGCTGGTCATAGGGGATGACGAGGAGAGGCTGCGCTTGAGGCGGGCGCTCTCGGGCGAGGGGTGGCGCGTTATTCCGGCGGGGTCGGGGTCCCAGGCGCGCCAGATGGCCGAGCGTCAGGAGTTCGAGATCGCCGTGGTGGATAACAGGTTGCCCGACGAGCGAGGGTTCCAGCTCATCTCCGTCGTGGGGAAGCCGGGCGTTTCGACCGTCGCTCTTTTACGGGATGAAGACACGATGGACCGCATCGTCGGTATAGAGCTTGGGGCGGATTACTATATGAGGTCTCCGGTGAACCCGAGGGAACTCGTGGCGCGGGTAAAGCAGATCTTCCGCAAGAAAGAGCGGGTGGGGGACGGTTCTTCGGGCAGGATCCACGTCGGCGACCTGGAGATCGACCCGGATCGCATCCAGGTGACGAAGGACGGCCGCGAAGTTATGCTCTCCCCCCGCGAGTTCAAACTCCTTCATACTCTGGCGAAGAGTCCGGGACGGGTGTTTCCCAGAGGAGCGCTCCTCCGCCAGGTCTGGGGCGAGGACGAGTATATCGACGAACGCACCGTCAACGTCTACGTCCAGCGCCTTCGGACCAAGCTCGGAGACGACTCCAGCAAGCCCGAGCTCATCGAGACCGTGCGCGGCTTCGGATACCGGCTCATCAAGCCCGACTGAACTTTACGGGCGGCGGATCAGGGCCCCGCCCCGGATGATTTCCCCGGTTCTCACGTCGTAGCCGTGGCCGACGATGCAGTCTTCGAGGTAGGCGTTCTCTCCGACGCTGGAACCGGGCAGCAATATGCTGCTCTTGATGGTCGCGCCGCGCCTTATCCAGCAGTCCCGCCCCACCGTCACGTCCCCCGAAAGGGTTACGTCGCGCCCGATCACAGCGTCTCTTCCCACGACGACGTACCCATCGAAGTTGACGGAGGCGTGGATCTTGGACTCCTCCCCGACCCACAGGCTTTCGCCCTTTTTCTCACCCGGAACCTTTATCCGCACCCGTCCCGACAGCGCGTCGTAGTGCGCCTGCCTGTAGGCCTCCAGAGTCCCTATGTCCGACCAGTAAAAGTCGCCCTGGTATCCGAAGAACTTCTCGCCGTTCTCCAGGAGCTTCGGGAAGACGTTCTTGGCGAAGTCGAAGAAGGTGTCCTCCGGGATGTAGTCGAGCACGCGCGGCTCGAACACGTAGATTCCCGTGTTCGCCAGCGTGCTGAGAGCGTCTTCGGGGTCGGGCTTCTCCTGAAAGCCGAGGATGCCGCCATCCTCGTCCAATTCGACGACCCCGAACTCCGAGGTGTCGTAGACGCGCCTGAGAGCGATGGTCGCAAGCGCCTCTTTTTCCTTGTGGAAGGCGACGAGCTCCCCGATGTCTATGTCCGTCAGGGCGTCGCCGGAGACGATGACGAAGGTCTCGTCGAAGTTGTGCGCGAGCCGCTTCACGCCGCCCGCCGTCCCGAGGAGCCTCTCTTCCCGGCTCAAGTAAACGCTCATCCCGTTCACCCTGGACTCCTCGCCGTACGCTTGCAGCAGCGTGTCGGCGAGGTAGTGGACGTTGGCGTGGACTTCCTTTACGCCGTGAGCGGCGAGAAGGTCGAAGATGTGGTCCAAAATCGGACGGTCCACCACCGGCGCCAGCGGTTTTGGAACCTCGCCCGTGAGCGGAAAGAGGCGCGTCCCCTTCCCGGCGGCGAGCGCCATGGCTTTCACGAGGACCCTCTTTGCGTTTCCCACGCGCTGCTCGCCTGCAATGTCCCTCCGCCTGCTCTATATTCCCAAACGTGCATGACGGAACTTTACAACTTTTGCGAGATATTTTCCCCCACGCGAAGTTCCGCGAGCCCATGCGCCGCTACACCGCCTGGAAGATAGGCGGCCCCGCCGACGCTTTGCTGGAGCCGAAAGACTCGGAGGAGCTGATCGAGGCGATCCAATCAGCTCGCGAGAACTCCATCCCGGTCACCATCCTCGGAGGAGGCACGAACGTGCTCGTGCGGGACGGCGGCATCCAGGGGCGTGTGATCCGGCTGGCCAAGTCCATGAAGGCCGTCTCCTTCGACGGTGAACGGATGACCGCCGACGCCGGGGCTTTGTACCCCGTGCTCGCGAACACTTCCGCCGCCCGCGGCCTGACCGGGATGGAGTTCGCCACCGGCATCCCCGGCACCGTCGGCGGCGCCGTCTTCATGAACGCCGGAGCCTACGGAACCGAAACGAAGGAAGTCCTCCTCTGGGCGGAAGTATTTCGGGACGGGGAGATCTTCAAAATGACCGGCGACGACCTGAAGCTCTCCTACCGTCACAGCGTCCTCCACGAACACCCCGGCTGGACCGTGCTGAGAGCCTCCTACCGGCTCGGTCCCGGAGACCCGGAGGAATCGAAGCGGACGATAAAAGAGTTCCGCTCTCAGCGGATGACGGGCTCCCCGAATAAACCGAGTTGCGGCTCGACCTTCAAGCGTCCGCCCGGAGACTTCCCCGGTCGCGTCATAGAGGCGGCGGGGTTGAAAGGTAGGCGAGTCGGACAAATCGAAGTCTCGCCCGTCCACGCCAACTACTTCGTCAACCTCGGCGGCGGCACGGCGGAGGACGCCATCGAGCTCATGCGGATAGTGCGCGAGACGGTGAAAGATAAGTTGGGAATAGAGTTGGAGCCGGAAGTGCGGGTCGTTGGGGAGCCGTAGACTCGTTGCTTACCGGGCAAGGTCGGTTTGATCGGCGTTCCTGCCCGATGCCTGATGCCTGACGCCCGAAACCTTTTCGGGCTGATTGCTGTTTCGCGCTCCGCGAAACAGATCCGGTATATCCGCGAGGTCGGTGTGGGCGTCGCACACGTCGAAGAGCGACTGGGAGGTGCACTGCGACGCGCTTATGACTTCGACGCGAAGACCCTTCTCGCTCTGCAAGTAGTCTATGGCCTCGACGTAGTCGCCGTCGCCGGAGACGAGCACGCAGGTGTCGGCGTGGTCGGCGAGGCGCATCATGTCCACTACGATGCCCACGTCCCAGTCGCCCTTGTGGGAGATGGTCCTCTCGCCGTTCGGCGAGAGCGATTCGTGGACGACGAGAGGCTTTGAGCGGACTTTGTAGCCGAACTTGTTGAGGTTGTAGACGAAAGACCTCGCCGAACCCTGCTCCTCGGACTCGTGCTTCTCCACTTTCTCGACGATGTAGAACGTCGCTCGGAGCAGAGTCCTCTCGCCGACGGCCTCGGAGAGGAGGCGGTCGTAATCGAGCACGCCGCTGTAATAGTTCTTTATGGAGTGGTAAAGGTTCGCGCCGTCCACGAACACGGCCACCCGTTCGGTTGAGTCTTTGAAATCCCGCTGAGCCATGATGGGTGGATGTTACCAGAAAACACCGGAACCTCGCCGCTTACCACTCGGGCGCTTCTGAGGTAACATCTGAAAGTTGCGTTCGCGCCACCGGAAAGAGAGCAAAAAACGGCCATGGACTTCGACGTGAGCATAGAGGAACACGCCGAGGCGCTCTCCATAATCGCCGTCAGGGGCGAGGTGGACCTGCACACGGCTCCGAAGGTCCAGTACGCCATCGAAAGAGCCTCCGAAAACTCGGCCGCCGCCGTCGTCGTGGACATGAGCGGCATAACCTTCATAGACTCGACCGCCCTCTCCATGCTCGCCCGCGCGAAGAAGTCCCTCGAAGTAGAAGACACCTCCCTGCGCTTCGTGTCTCCCTCTCCCGCCGTCGAGCGCATCTTCTCCGTCACCGGATTCCGCGACTACTTCGATATCTTTCCGAACCGCGATGAAGCCGTCGCCGCGAATTAAAGTAACGACGTATGGTAAAACATATGGCATGAAGAAGACCACCATTTATTTACCCGAGGATTTAAAGTCCTCGTTAGGGCGCATTGCGAAAGAGCGGGGGATCAGCGAGGCGGCTTTGATCCGGAAGGCTGTACAGGAATTGGTCCGGGGCGCGGAGCCTCCGAGGCCGCGTTTGCCGTTGTTTTCCGGGGACGATCCAACGCTGGCGAGAAGGTTCGATGAAGAGCTTCGCGGCTTCGGCGAGTGGCGCTGATCCTCGACAGCAGCGGTCTCCTTGCCGCCATTGACGACAAGCAAGAAGACCACGCGCTCACGCGGGAATACCTGGACGCCGTGCGTGATCTCCTCGTAATCTCCCCGTTCGTGCTCGCGGAACTCGACTATATGGTCATGACTCGACTCGGACAGGAAAGGGAACTCGCGCTCCTCGAAGAAGTCAGTCGCGGCGCGTACCATCTCGAACCATTCTCGTCCGAAGACGTGTCGGACGCCATTGAGGTCATCGAGAGCTACGCGGACCTCGGGGTTGGCCTGGCCGATGCTTCCAACGTCGTGCTTTCGAGGAAATACGAAACGAACGACCTGCTCACCCTCGACGAGCGGCATTTTCGAACCCTGAGAGGATGCCGCGACCGCCCCTTTCGCATACTCCCCGCCGATGCGTAGACTCGCGTCCCTTTCGTACTAAAATTGCCTCGTTATGATGGCGGATGTCATGAACCCACGGCTAAAGCGCGTGGGCTTGGCCCTGGAGAGGCGGAGAACGCATGAGTAGCGCCTTCGGCATCCGAGCCGTGCGGCTGCATGACAACAGCCCTGCCAGAGATATTCCTGGCAGCGATGAAATCCGCGTCTCCAGCGAAAGAGCAAGATTCACAACAAAACCAATCCCGCGTGGGGCGGTTCCTTCTGGAGACATGCCCGCATTCGGGGCACGTCTGCGATGTGTAGGCTGGATCAACGCGTGCGACCGCGACTCCCGCCAGCCGGGCCTTGTACTCGATGAACGAACGCAACTGATGGAACGACCAGCCATGCAACGCGGAACGCTGAGGCCGTCTAGCTCGAACCCGCCCGCGTATGCCCTTCAAATCTTCGAGGGCGATGCCGGACTTCGTGCGTTGGGCCTTCTCCACGATGCGCTTGCTGATCTTGTGGTTGGTGTCTCGGGACATGCGGCGCTCCTTGCGGCGGCGCTTCCTCAGAAGGCGTTTCGCGGGCTTCGTACCCTTCGACTGGAGCCGGGATCGGACGCGCCGGTAGCGATGCCTGAGTCCTCGAAGCCCGCCGCCGGAATAGGTTTCTCCCGCGCTGTCCGCCGCGACGTTCCTGACTCCGAGATCGACTCCGAGCCAGTCCTCCAGAGTTCCGGGCGGCGGTTCTTCGACCTCGACGGTTGCAAGCAAGTACCATTTGCCCTCCCGGTAAACGAGGTCGGACTCGCCCCGGCGACGCTCCAGAAGAGCGGCGGCGCGCCCGTCGCAGACGAACGGAATCTTCCGCCTGCCTTCGACAGTCCAAATGGATACGTTATCAGGCTTCCACGAAAGGATGCGGTCGTCGTAGGCGATGGCCCCAAGCGGTTTGAAGACGCGCTTCCGCCTCTTGTCAAGCCTGTAGGCGTCCGCGACTTTGGCGAGGAGCCTCACGACAACCTGGGCGCTCAGCGAGAAACGCTCCCTCAGATCGTAATACGTCTTCTTCTGGAGCGCGTGTTTCCCGAAGGTGCGAGTCTCCCAAGCCACACCGGACACGTGGTTCGCGGCTTCATTGACACGGCGAAGCGTCTCCAAAAGAGCCTCATGCTGAGGCTTGGAGGGGAGCAGCTTGACCATGACCGTAAGCCTCATTACTTCACCATGTTGAAAGCATATCAGAGAAAGGGGCATTCTGTCATGCACACACCCGCGACCGGGACGATTCCTCCCGTGGCTAAGGCACGCGGGCTTCCTCGTCCAAAAGTCCTGTGAAGAAGATCGAAGTCCCGGAGCCTCTTTCCCGACTCGGAGAGGCGTTCCGCGAGGCCGGGCATGAACTTTACCTCGTCGGCGGATACGTGAGGGACAAACTCTCCGGCGTCGCCGGCCCGGACATAGACGCGACGACCGGCGCGAGGCCCGAGGAATTCAAGAAGCTGCTCCGCAAGCGGGCGGACGCTTTCTGGGACGTCGGCGAACGCTTCGGGACCATCGGGGCGAAAATCGGTGGCTACGCCGTCGAGGTCACGACGTTTCGGAGCGATTTGTACACGGAGGGGAGCCGGCATCCGGAGGTCAGTTTCGGGGACAGCCTCGAAGGGGATCTCGCCCGCCGCGACTTCACGATAAACGCCATCGCGGCGGACGCCACGTCCGGTGGGATCCTCGACCCCTTCGAGGGGCGCAAAGACCTCGAACTCGGCGTCATACGCCCGGTGGGAGAACCCCTCGACCGCATGCGCGACGATCCGCTTCGGATGCCGCGCGCCGTCCGGTTTCAGACCACTCTTTCGACGCCGGACAAACCGTTCGCGATGACGGTGGAATTGGAACGCGCCATCAAAGAGAACGCGCACTGGCTCGAAAGCATCTCCGCCGAACGCATCCGGGACGAGTTCGAGAAGATCCTTATATCCGAAAACGTCTCGGACGGGCTTCGCACGCTCGTGAGGCTCGGTCTCATGCCGTACATCGTGCCGGAGTTCATGGAGACGGTGGACGTCGAGCAGGAGTCGGAGTTCCATCACAAGGACGTCTTCGAACACACGCTCATCGTGGTGGGCAACGTCGAGGCTACGCCGATCCTCCGGAAGGCCGCGTTCTTCCACGACATCGGCAAGCCGCGCACGCTCGTCTACGAGCATCGCTGCACGTATTGCGGCTCGAAAAGCACGCAGAAGACCGCCGGGGAGGGAGAGTGTCCGGTGTGCGGCGGTCGTATGCTTCCGAAGAAGGTTCATTTCTACGGCCACGAGAACGTCGGGGCGGCGATAGCGAGGCGGGCGATGAAGCGGCTCGCGTATCCGAAGGACGACATCGAGGCCGTCGCGCACCTCGTCGCCAATCACATGCGCCCGATGAGCTACGCGGTCGGAAGAGACCCGTGGAGCGATTCCGCCGTGCGACGCTTCATAAGGGACACGTATCTCGCCAAAGGAGACAAAGTACTCTCCGACGTAGACATGCTCCTCAAGCTCGCCCGCGCCGACATAACCGGCGGAAATCCGAGGCGGAGGGGCGTCGCCGAGGCGAGCTGGCGGAGTCTTTATGACCGCGTCAACAAGGTTCGCGAGGAGGATGCCGTCGAAAAGCTGACGAGTCCGCTCGACGGCAACGAGCTCATGGAGCGTTTCGGGCGGCCTCCGGGGCCGTGGATCAAGCCGGTGAAAGACTTCCTCGAAAACGAGGCCGTCGAAGGCCGGTTGAGACAGGAAGATAAAGAGACGGCCTGGAAACTGGCGGAGAAATTCGTCGAGGAGGAAGATATTTTCTCTTGACCGGCGCGGAGTCATCCACGCCGCTTTTGTCCCCATCTCTCAACCAATTCATGCTCGACGCCCATGAGGTCGAGCGTCTTGCCGACCACGAAGTCCACGACGTCATCGAGCGTCTCGGGGTGGTTGTAGAAACCGGGCGCCGCCGGGACCACAATGCCCCCGGCCTCGGTGACGGCGACCATGTTCCTGAGATGCACGAGGCTGTACGGCATCTCACGGGTGAGAAGCACGAGACGCTTTCGTTCCTTGAGCGCGACGTCCGCGACTCGATGAAGGAGATTGGTCCCGATGCCGTTCGCTATGTGGGCGAGAGTTGACACGCTCGCCGGAGCTATGGCCGTCGCGTCCGGGACGCTCGTGCCGCTCGCCGGGGGCGCGAAGAGGTCGTCCGGGGAGTATCTCTTCACCCCATACCTCTCAGCGAGCTTCTTCGTCGTCATGCCTTCGAGTTCGTAGGCGAGGACCTTCTCTCCCATCTCCGAGGCGCATATCTCCACAAAGACGCCGTTCGCCGAGAGAACTTCGATCAGCCGTTCGGCGTACACGCCGCCGCTCGCGCCGGTGATCCCGATGAACGCCGAGTTCATGACCCGAACCCGATCCGGGCCGGATCCTCGGCGAGATAGTCTTCGGGTTCGACCTCCTCGTACCCCGGTATTCTTATTCGCAAATAGTCGAACGGTTCACTCTCCAATGGCACCGTGCAGTCGAAGCCCATTTTGGAACTCACACCGCCGTCCGACGAAGGGTCGAGCTTCGAGCCTTCCGCGCCGTGGACCACTATGAGGTCGCGCTCCGCCTGAAAACGAGTCGCCATCGCCCACTCCACCTCCTCCGGATCGAAGATGTTCACCTCCTCGTCCACCACGTGGACGTGCTTTATGTCGAAGGTGTTGGCAAGCGCCGCGAAAACGGCGTTCTTCCCCTGTCCCTCCACGGTCTTTTTTATGGAAATGACCGCGTGATACCGGCACGTCCCGCCCGGCGTCATGTGAACTGCCCTCACCGTCGGGACCGTCTGGCGCACCATCTGGAAGAGGCTCGCCTCGCGCGGGATGCCGCCGAGCAGGAGATGCTCGTACCCGGCGGGGATGATGGTGTGGAAGATCGGCGCGTCCCTGTGCGTGATCGCCGAAACCTCCACGACTTCTTTATCACTGCGCGGCCCATAGTATTTCGGGAACTCGCCGAAAGGACCCTCCGGCTCGCGCACGTTCGGAAGTATTTTTCCTTCGATCACGATCTCGGCGTGGGCCGGCACATCTATGTCCACGGTCTCGCAGCGCACGACGGGTAGCGGCTCCTCGCGCAAAGCGCTCGACACTTCCAGCTCGTCAACGCCGAAGGGGATGCTTGCCTGGGAGGCGAGCATCGTCACCGGATCCACACCGATGACGACCGCGCATTCGAGCGGCTCTCCGCGCTCTTCCGCCTGCTCGTGGATGTGATGGGTGTGGCGGGCGAGGATCAAAGCCCCCAGCCTGTCCTTGCTGGAGATTTGCAAACGGTGGATCGAGACATTCTGCTTTCTCGTCTCCGGGTCGCGCACGATGAACAACCCCGCCGTGATGTAATTCCCCGAATCCTCCTCGTGATGCACCGGTATCGGGAGCATCCCCATGAGGTCAATGTTGTCGAGGACGACGTTCTCCTTCACGGGAGCCTCGGACTTCTCGACCGGGGAACATGGCCTCGGATCTGCCGCTGCCTCCGTGAACTTTTCCACGAGTCCATAGTCGTCGGTCTCGCACGCTTCGGCGAACATCCGGCGCGTCGAGGCCACGCCGGAGACGACCGGAACGCCATGTCCCTCGACGTTCGTGAAATACGCGGCCTTTTGGCCGTCGAGGTGTTTGGCGACGGCGGCGAGCTCGAAGTCGAGGGAGACTTGTTTTTCTATGGTGGCGAGGCGGTCGGTTCGCTGCAAATAGTCGAGCCACGTCCTCAGCGTTTTCGCCCGCATCAGCCGAAGATGTCGCGTTGGCGGCGCTCGTAGAGGAGCATCAGCCGTTCGAGGCCGCGCTCCTCCTCGGGCGGGTCGTATTCCTTGCCGTCAGCCACTTTCTTTTGTCCGTAGCGTTGTTTTATGTGGGGCAAATATTCCTCGTACATCTCGCGTATGCGCTGTGCGTAGCGTTCGTCCTTGCAGGCGTAGTGTCGCAATAGTTGGAGGCCGAAGCTCACGTGGCGACCTTCGTCGCGTTGGATCTGCTTGAACCCCTCCGAGAGACCGGGGAAAAGCCCCTTCCGGGCGAAGACGTCGAGGAAGATCTGGTACCCCGTGTTCGCCTGCACGCCCTCGATGATCCCCTGATAGTGCGTAATCGCCTCCACAAACCGCATCTCCCGATCCCCCGAACCGTTCCCATTCACCGCTTCAAGCAATACTTCCCCGCGCTCCGAGAGCGTATCATGGACCGGGTTCGCCATAGCCTCCTGCCGCTTGTCCTCGCCGAGAACCTCCCTGAAATAGCGGTCGAAGAAGTCGGTGTGCTTGTACTCCTCGACGAGCTGGGTACTCAGGAAAGCCTGCTGCCAGAGGCCGTCCGCCGCCATGACCCACGGACAAAACTCGACCGCCACGTTCTCCTCGGCGTTGTAGAAAGCCCCGCAGAAAGCCTCCAGATAAACACGCCGCGCCTCGTCGAGGTTTTCGTACTGCAATTTGTCTTCGGAGAGGTCGATCCCGGCGGGATCCCACGTCCCCGTCTTCACTGCTTTACGCCACAGCCTGTACGCCGCGTCCTCCAAAGTCGAGTCATCGGATGAAAGCTCGACTTCGTCAACCTCCTCGACGTGGACTTTGGTTTGATCGGTCATTTCTGTCTCCTCCTCATCCATCGGTCACGTCCGAGACGATGTGCTTCGCCTCCATGTATTCCTGGATCCCAAGCCTCCCCCGGCTGCGCCCGATGCCGCTCTGCTTCATGCCGCCCGATTCGGCTTCGGGTACGGTTCTCAGATACGTGTTCAGCCAGACCGTCCCGGCCCGCACGCGCCTCGCTACCCTCTCCGCCAGGTAATGGTTCGAAGTCCATACACTCGCGACGAGGCCATACGAAGTCCCATTCGCCGACGCGACGGCTTCCTCCTCGTCGTGGAAACTTTCGAGGGAGACGACGGGGCCGAAGATCTCACCTTGAACCGAAGGCGAGTCGAGCGGCATCCCCGCGATGACCGTCGGGGCATAGAAAAATCCTTTGTCCAAATCGCCATTCGTGAGCCTCTCGCCCCCGGCCACGACTTCGCCGCCGGACTTTATGCCGTTTTCGACGGCGGCGTGGATGTTTTCGAGTTGTCTCTCCGAGATGACCGGACCCATGTTCGAGTCGGGGTCGGCGCCGGGGCCGACTTTTATGTTTTTGGCGATGTCCGCGAGGCGGGTTCGAACCTCGTCGAAGATGGAATCCTCGACGAGTATTCTTGTCGCGGCCATGCAATTTTGTCCGGCGGTTCCGAACATGAAGCGTACGAGGAGGGGGAGCGCCTTGTCGAGGTTCGCGTCTTCGAAGATTATGCTCGGGGATTTGCCGCCGAGTTCGAGGACGACCTTCTTCACGTGTTCGGCGGCGGAGCGTGAGATTTCCTGCCCCGTCTCGACGCTTCCGGTGAAGCTGATCGCATGCACGTCCGGGTGCGAGACTATCCGGCCGCCCACATCCGAGCCATGTCCCAAAACCGCGTTGACCACCCCGTCGGGCATCTCCGGGCCATCCGCCGCGAGGTCGAGTATACGCATGATCGTGAGCGGGGCTTCGAGTGCGGGCTTGACGACGGCGGTGTTTCCGGCGGCGAGGGCGGGGGCGAGTTCGCGCAGCGTGAGGAGCGCGGGCCAGTTCCACGGCACGATCACACCGACAACCCCGACAGGCTCCATGAC
>JBOHBL010000795.1:0-2376 GCA_050698295.1 Rubrobacteraceae bacterium
CGAAAGGCCCATGCTTTTTGCGCGTCGCTGTAGGGACGCCCGGTGAAAGTCCGGATCGCGAAGCGGGCGGCGTGGACCGTGTGGGGTCTGTCGGTGGCGAGCGTTTTGGCGGGGACGGTTCTGTACGTGATCAACGCCTCCACGCCGGGCGGCGCTTCCGAGGCTTCGGTCTTCGAGCCCGCGGTGGCTGTCGTGATCCCGACCTTCGGCGCGATCATCGCGACCCGACATCCATTCCATCCCATAGCCTGGATTTTCCTCTGCACGTCCTCCCTCGGCCTTGTGTTTCTGTGCGGCGAGTACGCGACGTTCGCGCTTCGCGGAGACGCCGCGTCGCCGCCGGGAGGGGTGTGGGCGGCGTGGGTCGTGATGTGGGCGTGGTCGCCTGGCATCTTCGCGCTCAACCTCCTCCTTCCCCTTCTTTACCCGACCGGTCGGCTCCCGTCTCGAAGGTGGAGGCCCGTCTTTTATCTCATCATTATTCTCTTCGTCCTCAGCTTGCTGTTTGCGGCGGTGCCCGGCCCCAACCCGGAGTTCCCCTCCGTCGAGAACCCGACCGGGGTTCCGGGGTTTGGGGATGTGATCGGGTCGGCGGGCGTGGTGTTCGGGGTCGCTTTCTTACCGCTGACGCTCGTGTGCCTGAGCGCGCCGCTCGCGCGGTTTAGGAGGGCGACGGGAGAGGAGCGGCAGCAGATAAAGTGGTTCGTCTACTTCGCCGCGCTTCTCGCCGCGTTCCTGGTGGCGTCGGCTCTCGGGATTTTGTCCGGCATAGTGTCCGACGTCTTGAACGTAGCCATGATCGTCTGCGGCAGCGCGGCCATCGGGGTGGCCATCCTGAAATACCGCCTCTACGACATAGACTTCATCATCAACAAAACCCTCGTATACGGCCTCCTCACGGGGACTCTCGTCCTCGTATACCTCGGCGGCGTTGTCGGCCTGCAATATCTCATCCGCGCCCTGACGGGCGGCGAGTCGCAACTGGCGGTGGTCGCCTCGACTCTGGTTGTGGCCGCGCTCTTCAATCCGCTTCGGAGGCGAATCCAGAATTTCATAGACCGCCGTTTCTACCGAAAAAAGTACGACGCCGCCCGCACCCTCGAAGCCTTCTCCGCCAAAGCGCGAAACGAAACTTCCCTCGACTCACTCAGCGAGAACCTCACCACGGTCGTCGAAGACACGCTCCGCCCGTCCCACGCCTCGCTCTGGCTGAGGCCCGGCGATGATTCCGACCGCCGGGCGGGGTTGTCTACGCCCGCCAGTCCTCGACCCGGAGATCCCGGAACCCCTCATAGTCCACCCGATTCGAGGTGACGAGAACGAGGCCGTTCTCATGCGCGACGGCGGCGATCTGCCCGTCCGCGAACGGCGGAGTCCTTCCTTCGAGAGACAGCCGAGCGCGTTCGGCGGCGTGCCACCCGGCGGCCCGTTCATCGTATGGCAATATCTCGACGGACGCGGCGACGACGCGGTGGAGATAGTCCTCGATGGCGGTTCTTTTCTCCGACTCCGGAAGCCGCTCGCACCCGAAAAGCATCTCGTGCCATGACACCGACGCGGTGGCGAGCCGCTCCCGATTCTCTCGAAGCCGCTCGAGAACCTTCGCGTCCGGCGCCGGACGAAGAGGCTCCGAAAGCACGTTCGTGTCGAGCAAATACTCCGCGTCGCTCACAAGCGGGCCTCGCGTCCGGGCGAGGAGTCTCGCACCCCTCCGAAGACCTCTTCCGGCACGATCCCGAGCCGCGAAAGATCGGCGCTCCGGCGAAATTCCTCATACGCCTCCCAGAAATCTTTCTTCCCCTCCACGAGACGATGGTACTCGCCCACCGAGAGCATCACCGCCACAGGCTCCCCCCGGCGCGTGAGTTCGATGCGACCCTCGCCCTCCAATTTATGCACGATCTTCGCCAGATCATGCCTCGCCTCCGCGATGGAATATCTCCTCGACATCACACATCTCCTTCATAGCCATCCGAATAGCCATTTTATCCGAAGGCCGCGTTGTCGAGCGGCGGAAGAAAAATTCTTCGAGAAAAATGTCCCGTAACGCTCCTCGTAACGTCCCGGCGACGAACGCTCTTTATAGTGGAGTCATGAAAGGTTCCACGACACAAAAGGAGGCGAAGATGAAACTCTCGACGATTTTGCGGTGGGCGGGTCCGGCGGGCATCGGGTTCGGCGTCTTCCTCGTCTTTTCGGCGATGTCGGGACTCCCCATCGAGATGCCGTTCATCACCCCGGAATCCGCTCCCGGCTTCGAGGTCGTGAGTTCGGGACTCGTGCTTTGGGCGCTCGTGATGCTCCTCATCGGGATGGCCGGGCTTTATGGCCGCGAAGCCGAGCCGGGCGCGGCGAAGGTCGTCGAGTGGGAAGAAG
>JBOHBL010000796.1:0-1182 GCA_050698295.1 Rubrobacteraceae bacterium
GGACGAAGACGATGGTCGAGATGGCCGCCGTCGCCAACGCCACCGGCTTCGTCCCGGATGTCCCCGGCATGCACGGCCCCGAAGAGACCGACCCGAATAACCTCCCCAACCTCTTCGGTCTGAAAGAGGACGGCGGCATTCTCTCCTCATTCCAAAAAGTGGACTATGTGCGCGGCGTGGCTCCGGGAGTGTTCGTCATCGTCAGGAGCGAGCCGGGCGACGCGCGCGAGACGCTGGCGTATCTCGGGCAGGGCGCGGGACCGAACCACGTCTTTTACCGCCCGTACCACCTCACGAGTTTGGAGACCCCGATATCGGTGGCGAGGGCCGCCATCTACGGGGAGGCGACGATCACAGCCCTCGGAGACCCGACCGCCGAAGTCGTCGCCGTCGCGAAGCGCGACCTCGAACCGGGTAATGTTCTCGGCGGCATCGGTTCCGCGGATTACTACGGCTGGACGAGGACAGTCGAAAGCTCGGTCGGGATGCTCCCCGTCGGGCTGGCGGCGGGCGCGAAGGTCGTCCGTCCTGTCGCAAGAGGCGAGGAGATACCGCGTTCGGCGGTCGAGCTTGCGGATGATTCGTTCGTGGCGGGTTTGCGCCGCATGCAAGAACTCACGCTGGAGAGAGGCTGAGTCGTGGCCGTTCGCTATCCGGTGGATCCGAAGATGCTCACCGAGGAGGACCACCTCATTTTGAAGGCACTCCACCTCTACTACGACCACAATTTGACACAGGCGGATATCGCCGCCCGGATGGGATTTTCGCGCCCGAAGGTCTCGAAGCTCCTCTCCGAAGGCAGAAACCAGGGTTTCGTCAAGATCGAACTCGCCGAACCCGCCGGAGACTTCGCGCCGCTTGAGATTTCCCTCGAAAATACCTTCGGTCTGAAGGAAGCCCTCGTGGTCCCCACGAGCAGCGACCGCCAGACGACCGAACTTTCCGCCGGAGCCGCCTGCTCCGCCCTTCTCGCCCGCATCTGCACCTCGAAGACGGTCCTCGGGCTTTCGTGGGGCGTCTCAGTTCGGGCGCTGGCGGATGCGACGGGCCGTCGGGCGTTCGCCTGCAAGCGGGTCGTGCCGCTCCTCGGCGGGATGGGCAAGGCGAAGGGGCGCCTCCACTCGAACCAGGTCTGCGCGGACCTCGCCTCGAAGCTCGACGCGGAACATTTGCAACTCGCCG
>JBOHBL010000797.1:0-1291 GCA_050698295.1 Rubrobacteraceae bacterium
GTCTACATCTGGGCGGTGCCCAAGGTCTGGGCCTACAACACGGACAAGGTCGACTCGAGTGACGTGCCGAAGACCTGGGACGACCTCCAGGACCCGCAGTGGTCGGGCGGGAAGGTCTCGGCCGAGGCTCGCTCCTCGTTCATGACGGTGTGGGATCTCGACCCCGACCTCGGCGAGGAGAAGGCGGTCACCTGGGCCAAGGACTTCGCGGACCAGAAGCCGCACTTCACCCCCACGACCACCGAGTCGCACGCGCTCATCGAGTCGGGCCAGGTCGACCTCGGAACCAGTCTCATCAACCTCGTCCTCGACGCCAAGAACAGCGGGGCGCCGATCGAGATCGCGCCGATCTCGCCCACCAACGCCAACGAGAGCTACCTGTACGTCCCGGACGGCGCGCCCCACCCGGCGGCCGCGGTGCTCCTCACCTCCTTCCTCTCCAGCGACGAGGCGCAGGCCGCTCTTGCGGAGACGTACAACTCCCGGATCCCGGTCGACACCGACTGCTCCGATCCCGGGCAGACGACCGTCCTGCAGGCCATCTGCGACGCGAAGCTCGAGTGGTTCGCGACGCCTGACATCGACGCGTACACGAAGCTCACCGAGTTCTTCCCCGAGGCCGAGAAGGCCCTGGGGACCAACGCCAGCTAGGAGGAGGAAGACCATGCGAAGCAATCTGAGACACCACCTGTCCAGACGCCACGTCGCCGCGACGTGCGCTCTGCTGGCGACTGCCGCGACCCTGACCGCATGCGGAGGCAGCACCGAGACCGCCGACCTGCCGACTTCCACCGCAGACCTGGTGGCACAGGCCAAGGACGAGGGCGAGGTCAACTGGGCCTCGTGGAACCCCGAGGACCAGATGCAGCCGGCCATCGACCTGTTCGAGAAGAAGTACCCCGACATCCAGGTCAACTACTCCAACATCAAGGCCCCCGAGCAGATCAGCCAGATCCAGGTGGAGCAGCAGGCCCGCAAGGTCTCGATCGACGTGGCCAACGCCGGCGGCCTGACGGTCGCTCCCGCGACGAAGCTTGCCGGCGACGTCGACTGGGCGCAGTACGGCGTCGGCGACGACTACGTCTTCGAGGACGACTTCGTCTACGTCTGGGCCACGCCCAAGGTCTGGGCCTACAACACCGACAAGGTGAAGCCCGCCGACGTCCCCCACACCTGGGACGACCTGCTCGAGCAGAAGTGGGCGGGCGGCCAGATCTCCGCGGAGTCCCGCGGATCCTTCATGACCGTGTGGGATCTCGACGAGTCGCTCGGCGACGATGCCGGCCTGGAC
>JBOHBL010000798.1:0-3629 GCA_050698295.1 Rubrobacteraceae bacterium
CCCGTAGGGGTTCTCCGGGCGGCGCGAGGCGACGAGCCCGCCGAGGATCGGCGCCCCCGCGACCCCCACGGCGGCGACGACCTGACCCTGCCACGAGACCCAGCCCCGCGGCAGCGGCGTGGACCACCCGAGGAAGGCGAAAAGCACCGAAAGTCCGAGCAATGCGAGGGACGCGGCGCACAGCGGCCACGCGAGACGGATGGGGAAGGGGCGCGCCGCCAACGGCTCGCCCGAAGATGACGCTTTGTGTCGGATGCCCACGCTCGAACTCCCGAGGAGACGCCGGGCCTCCCGGAAGAGGAAGCCCGGCTCGAATTGTACTCTACCGCGCTTGCGGCCGCGCCCCGACCGGAGCCTCGACGGACGCATCTTCGGGGATGGCGCGGAGCCTTCCCCAGTCCGCGTCCGACATCGCGAGCACGCTCACGCCCGTTGCGGCGAGGCCGATGGCGATGATCGCGTGGCAGACGCCGATGGCGAGCATGTTCTCCGACGCCGGGGTGAAGGTGGTGACGTTGTAGAGCGCCGTGCCTCCGAGGAAGAGGGCCGCCGCCCAGCGGTACGTCACGCGCGCCCGGTAGAGGCCGACGCCGAGGAGGAGCATTCCGAACAGGCTCCCGACGAGGAACATGAGGACGTAGTAAATGGTGTCCGGGCTTGCGCCCCAGTGCTCGATGAACCCGACCATTTGTCCGCGGGGAGCCTCCGAGGTCCCCGCCGCGCCCATGAAGCCGAAGTAGCCGCGGTTGTGGGCCGCCCAGCCGAGGAACCCGATCAGGGCGAGGGCGCCGCCGAGATGCCCGAGGACGACGCTCCTCTTCCGCATGAGGTGCATCAGCCCGAGGATGGCGGGAACAAAGAGGATCACGCCGACCATGTTCAGAAAGCCCGCCACCTGCCACAGTCCGGAGTTCGCGGCTATGGCGGCGAGCTGCTCGGCCCCCTCCGCCGCGCCGCCCTCGATGGAAAGACGGATCACATCCGACCCTCCGAAGGCGATGGGCGCGGCGATGAGGCAAACCCCCGCCAGCGTCCGGCGGAAATTATCCGCATCGTTTATCTTCAACATCGAGGTCTCCTTTCTCTTCGCTTGCCCCGATGACGGAACGTTACGAAACCCGCCATCCCACCGGCAGAGGCACGAGTCCCGACTTCGCCGGGAACGGTTCGGGAAGTTTTGGGAACGTGTTTGGGAATGTCTATTTTATGGGTGAGATGATGTCGAGTTCGGGGAAATACGTGGAGAATATTCCGGTGTCGGCGGTGAGCAAAGCGTCGGCCCGGCGCAATGCGTGCGCCCCGATGAGGAAGTCGGCGAGGATGCGCCTCGGGCCGTGGTCGTCCGGCTGGCGCATGCGTACTCTGGCGTACCGTGCATAACGGACTCCGGCCTCTCGCCACACTTCTTTGCCCATTCTCCAGTCCACTTCGATGCCTTTGTCATGGAAGAAGGTGTCCACTGTCTCCGGTGTTCTTCCGGCTACGAGTTCGGCGTATACGGCGGGGCATGCTGCGAGCGCGCCTTTGGCTCTCGCTTTTTCGAGGGCGGTTTGCGTCATCGCGACGGCCGCATCCTCGCCGGAGAGAAGACCCGAGAAGATATTTGTGTCCACTGCGGTTCTCAATCGTAGTGTCCCCGCATCCAGCGGATCTCCTCCACGATCTCCTCCATGCTCTTTCCTTTGCCCTCGCGCCACGCTCCCGCATAATCGGCGAAGCTCACCGGCTTCCTCTCCACGCTCACCCTCGCCCCGCCGTCCTCGACCTCGAAGACGAGGCTGTCGCCCTCCTTCACCCCGAGCGCCTCCCGGACTTCCTTCGGGATCGTTATTTGCCCTTTGCTCGTGATCTTCGCTTTGACCGCCATCGTTTTCCTTACTTTTGTTTTCTTACCGAATGAAGTATATGCCATTGACGATTGCGCGGCGCTTCGTTCAAAGCAATGCGATCCGGGTCATATATAATCGGGACAAACCACGGGCGATGAAAAGAGGCGTGAAGACATGTCGGAAAACAATGCTTTCGATGCGAAACAAAAACTCTCCTCGGGCGGCGAGGAATATACGTATTTCAGCCTGAGAAAGCTGGATGAACAGATCGAGGCGGACGTGTTCTCGCTCCCGTTCTCCATACGCATCATTTTGGAGTCTCTCCTCCGAAACGTCGGCGGGAAGTTCGTGGATAAAGAAGCCGTCGAATCCCTCGCCTCGTGGCCCGAGAACATCGGGGAGGAACTCGCATACCTCCCGGCCCGCGTCGTCATGCAGGACTTCACGGGCGTTCCGGCCATCGTGGACCTCGCGGCGATGCGGAGCGCGATGGAGGCGGTCGGGGGAGACCCCTCGAAGATAAACCCGTTGATTCCAACGGATCTCGTTATTGACCACTCGGTGCAGGTTGACGCCTTCGGAAACGGCATGGCATTGCAATTCAACGCCGAGCGCGAGTTCGAGCGAAACCACGAGCGGTATGAGTTTCTCAAGTGGGGCCAGCAAGCCTTCGACGATTTCACCGTCGTGCCTCCGGCGACGGGAATCGTCCATCAAGTGAACCTCGAATACCTCGCGAAGGGCGTGTGGGTGAAGGACGGCGTCGTGATGCCTGACACGCTTGTGGGGACCGACTCTCACACGACCATGATCAACGGCCTCGGCGTCCTCGGGTGGGGCGTCGGCGGCATCGAGGCGGAAGCCGTGACTTTGGGCCAGCCGTACTACATGCTCCAGCCCGAAGTCATCGGCTTCAATCTGACGGGGGCATTGAACGAGGGCGTCACGGCGACGGATCTCGTCCTCACCGTGACGCAAATGCTCCGCGAAAAGGGCGTCGTCGGGAAGTTCGTCGAGTTTTACGGAGATGGGCTTTCCAAACTGTCTCTCCCGGATAGAGCGACCATCGGCAACATGTCGCCGGAGTTCGGCTCGACGTGCGCGTTCTTCCCGTTCGACTTCGAGACGATCCGGTATTTGCGCGGGACTGGAAGAGATGAAGAACTTTGCGATCTCGTCGAGGCGTATGCCAGAGAACAAGGGCTGTGGCGGACGGACGAGACCCCCGACCCGAATTTCACGGAGACTCTGGACCTCGACCTCTCCACGGTCGAGGCGTCGCTGGCGGGGCCGAGACGCCCGCAGGACAGGATCTCTTTATCTGACATGCAACCGTCCTTCCGCCAGGCTCTCACCGAAATAACGGGCGTCGGCGGCAACGGAAAACTCAACGGCCACTCCCGAGCCGACACCGAGTCCATGGAGGCGAGCGATACCCCGTCGGATTCCGCCGACGCCACCGGAAGCGGCGACCCCGACCCGGCGGCGGACGCCCCCTCCGAAAGCCCCGAGTCCGATACGGGAGAGACCATCACCATCACCCTCGATGGCGAAGAGGCTTATCTCAAGCACGGCTCGGCCGTCATAGCGGCGATCACGAGTTGCACCAATACGTCTAACCCCTCGGTGATGCTCGCCGCCGGGCTCCTCGCTAAAAAAGCCGTGGAAAAGGGACTCAACGTGTACCCGCACGTGAAGACGAGCCTCGCGCCCGGCTCGAAGGTGGTGATGGAATATCTGACGACCTCGGGCCTCCTCCCTTATCTCGAAGAGCTCAAGTTCGACGTCGTGGGCTACGGC
>JBOHBL010000799.1:0-1727 GCA_050698295.1 Rubrobacteraceae bacterium
TAATGAAAGAGGCTGCGTCCCGGATGTTTTCGAGGATTGCCCGTGAGCGATCAGGCCGCATACAACGGGGTTCGGCTCTCGTTGACGCTCTTTGCGAAATGAGGGTTCCTCATCGCTCCCTCCATCATCACATCCACCTCCCGGCAGAAGATGCGGCTGAGATCCTCTTTGAGGCCGAAGTACCTGTCGAAGAGTTTCGCCGGAGTCCGGGGCGCGAAGGAAACCACGAAGTCGAGGTCGCTTCGTTCCGGATCGAACGTGTCTCCGACTGCGGAGCCGAAAAGATCTAGGCGGCTCACGCCGCGCCTCTCACACACTTCCTCGACGGCTTCCTTTTCTGTATTGCTCAAACGGAACATGAACCGGATTATACGAAAAGAGCCGGACGGTGGAGTACCCGCCGGCTTGTGGTTGGAAGCCGGGATATTTTTCAGGCCGGGGGTTTCTCCTTCGCTCGCGGAACCCCGGTCGGCTCGTAGTCGGGTTCGGAGAGAGTTTTCAGCGGCCCCGGAATGCGGAGTATCGTAAAATGCCGGCAGGAGAACGCGAGTCGGCAAGGAGGTTTCGGAACGTCATGGAAGCCGTGAAACACCGCTTCACCGTCGAGGAGTATAAGAAGATGGGGGAGGCCGGGGTCTTTTCCGAAGACGACCGGGTGGAGCTTATAGACGGCGAGGTGGTGGAGATGGCGGCTATCGGAGACCGGCACATCGAATGCGTTATGCGACTCACGCGCCTTCTTTCCCGGTGGGCTTTCGACACAGGCGACGACAACGTCTTCGTGAGCGTGCAAAACCCTTTGGCTCTCGGCGAGTACGGATACCCGCAGCCCGACCTTGCGCTCGTGCGAAGGATTGGAAACCGTTCGGGCGCGCCCATGCCGGAGGAGATTTTGCTCGTGGTCGAGGTCGCCGATACTTCCCTCGCATACGACCGCGGCCGAAAATTTCCCCTATATGCCGAAGCCGGCATCCCCGAGTCGTGGCTCGTGGATCTCAAATCCGACGCCGTCGAAGTCCACTCCGAGCCGGGTTCGGGAATATACTCGAAAGTCTCCCGAGTGAAGCGCGGCGAGCGAACCGCCTCAGCTACGCTTCCGGAACTCGCCTTCGAGGCCGCGGAGATCCTGCCCCCCGAAGCATAGCCCGCTATTCAGGCCGGGTATTTCTCCTTCGCCTGCGGAACCTCCGTCGGAGTATTTCCGCTTTCCTCCGGCTCGTAGCCGAGGTTCGGGGAGAGCCGTTTTCTTCGGGATTTCTCAACCTTTCCTTCAGAGGATGTTAAGTGTTTGATGCTAAAATGCCAATGAGGGATTTTTCGACGGAAGACGCTAATGGGGAAACCATGCGAGAAGACGGCATAGACTTTCAAGAACTCGTCGAATGGCTGCCCGCGGTCGTTTACGTGGCCGCTCCGGGCGTGGACACCCCGCGCTTTACGTGAGTTCTCGCGTCGAAGGCATGCTCGGTTATGCTCGGGAGGAGTGGCTCTCCGAACCTGGTCTTTGGGCGAAATTGCTCCATCCGGACGACCGGGAGCGCGCTTTGTCCGGAGCAGCCCGCGCCCGCGAGACAGGCGAGCGGTTCAGGCTAGAGTACCGTATGGTGGCGAAGGATGGTCGCGTGGTGTGGGTTCGAGACGAGGCCGCGCCCGTGCCGAACGAGGAGGGCAGGCCCGATGGCTGGCGGGGAGTCATGCTCGACATCACGGAGAGCGAGGAGATGGAG
>JBOHBL010000800.1:0-1304 GCA_050698295.1 Rubrobacteraceae bacterium
GGTCTGGGAGGGGCTCCTCTCCTCGCTACCGTTCGGGCGCAACCTCCTCTCGGAGCGTTACTGCTCGTTCGGGATGCTCTCACGCCCGCTGGCGTGCCTGTTCAGCTACGGCAGCCAGCAGGTGGACCACGAGGACGGCGTCTTCATCGGCGTGGACGCCCGCTCCAACTCGGTCATGACGCTCGACACGAGAAGGCTCGTCAACCCGCACGGCGTCATCCTCGGACAGTCGGGGGCGGGCAAGAGCTTCGTGATCAAGTGCCTCTCCACCCGCTACCTCATGGCCGGACACCGTCAGGTCGTCATAGACCCGGAGGGAAACAGCCGCTACGTGCGCGTGGCCCGCGCCCTCGGCGGGGCGTATGCCGTCATAGCGCCGGGCAGCAAGCACAAGATCAACCCGTTCGACCTGCACGAGGACTACATGAACCTCGACCTCCTGGAGGACATCTTCGGCGACGAGGAGGAGGCGGCGGACAAGGAGGATGCCGAGGAGGCGTACGAGGCGGCCCGCTCCTCCGCTCTGGACGGCAAGGCGCAGGAGATCACGCGCATGGTCTCGCTCATGGCCGCGACCGACGACAGCGGAAACTCCTCTGGCGGCGCGGTCGGGGGACTCTCGGGATCCGAGGCGAGCTTCGTCGAGCGGGCGGTCTACGAAGCCTACCGGATGAAGGGCATAACGTCCGACCCGGCCACCCACGAGCGGAGCGCGCCGATCTTCCCGGAGTTCTGGGAGATCCTCCGGGCCTATGCTGCGGATAACCTGACCGTCTCCGAGCTTCTGGAGAAGCTCTGGAGCTGGCACTCCGGCGCGCTCTCGAAAATCTTCGACGCACCGACCAACGTGGACCTCGCGAGCAAGTACCTCGTCTTCCAGATCTCGAAGGTCAAGAACCGCCAGAAGGCGCCCGTCATGCACGCCATACTGGAGTTCCTGAACGGCGTCCTCTCGAACCCGAACGAGCCTTCGGACTGCTGGATAGACGAGGGTTGGTCTTTGCTCGCCTACCCCATGAGCGCGGAGTTCGCCGAGACGATGTACCGCTCGGGCCGGGCGCGCGACAACGCGATGTGGCTCGCCTCGCAGGCCATAAACGAGTTCGTGGGAAGCTCGCAGGGAGACGTGATCCTAAAGCTCGCCGCCACGCACATGATCTTCCGCCACGAGCACCAGATGTCCGCCCGCGCCACCGCCGCCGTCCACGACCTCTCGGACGAAGAAACGGAAGAACTCCTCAGCTTCCAGCGCGGCGAGGGGTACCTGATCGTGGACCAGGCCCGCATCCCGATGGTCGTCATGG
>JBOHBL010000801.1:0-4102 GCA_050698295.1 Rubrobacteraceae bacterium
ACCCACGGCGGCGGCGAAGTACGGGCGCGAAATCGCCGTGGCGACCGGGGATTATCTGTTCGCGGAAGCGTTTTCGGAGCTGGCGGAGATAGGGGACCCCAGGATCATCCGCTCTTTCGCCGAAGCCTCCGAAGGGTTGGCTTCCGGCGAACTCGAACAGTACCGCTCGAACGGCGTCGTCGTGGACGTCGAGGCGTATCTGGAGCATATAAAGCTAAAGACGGCGGGGCTTTTCAAAGTCGCGTGCGTGGCGGGCGGGACTTTGGGGCGGTTGACGATCCGGCAGGTGGATGCTCTGGCGACGTACGGGCAGGCGCTCGGCATAGCGTTCCAGATGTCCGACGACATCATGGACCTCGTCGGCAAGCCCGGACTAATGGGCAAAGGCATCGGGACGGATCTCGTAGAAGGCACGGTGACTCTGCCGGTCATCTTCGCGCTCCGGGAGGGAGACGAGGCAACAATACGGCGCGTGCTCGCGGACCCGAAACCCTCGCCGGAGCTTCTCGAAGCCGGCATAGAAGCGGTGCTCGCCACCGACGCCGTCGCCAAGACCGAGGCGTGGGCGAGGGGTGAGATTGACGCGGCCATAGCCGACCTCGACCTGCTCCCGGACTGCGTGGAGCGGGACTTTCTCGAAATGGTGGCTTCGGAGGTCGTCGGCAGAGACGTGTGAAAGCGGTTTGCCGTAGGCAAACCGCGCTTTGAGCCATTAGCATTTAGCCATCAGCTTTTGTTTTTGGTAGCGGAAGTAGCAGGAAGGGGAGGGCCTTTTGGTGGGGGAGAAAGTAATCTTTGCGGCTGACCTCGTATTTCCGGTTTCTTCGGAGCCGGTTCGGGATGGGGCGGTCCTGGTCGAGGATGGGCGTATTTCGTCGGTCGGGAAACTTTCGGAGGTTCGGGGCGAGAACCCGGACGCCGGGATTCGTGATTTTTCCGGGTGTTCGATGGCTCCGGGGGCGGTGAATGCCCACGCGCACCTGAGCTTCCGGCGCGAGGACGGGCCAGGGTATGCGCCGTTCGCGGAGTGGCTGGGGGCTTTGATCTCACGTCTCGAAGAAAACGATAAGCGGCTGGCGCAGAACGCTCGCGACGGATCTCGCGAGGCCATCGAGGCCGGCACGACATTCATGGCGGAGTCGTCGCCATACGGAGGTTGTCTTCCGTACCTCGCCGGGAGCGGCATGGCCGGGACCTGCTACGCGGAATTTTTCCCTCACGAATCGGGCGATGGCACCCCCGAAGGCGCGGTCGAGTTCATCATGGAAAAGGTGCGCGAACTGAACGAAGGACTTCCTCCGAGGGTCAACGCTCAGGTGAGCGTGCATTCGCCGTACACCGTGGATCCGGAATCGGCGCGGCTCGCGGCGCGGAGGACTCGCGAGGCGGGGGAGCGGCTCGCCATCCACCTCTCCGAGAGTCCCGAGGAGTGCGAGTTCGTCATGGAGGGAACGGGGGGGCTCGCCGGCATCTTCTCGAGCAATCCCTGGGGAGGCATGGGGATCTCCCCGGTGAAATACGGGGAGCGGGTCGAGCTCCTCGCGCCTCAGACGATAGCCGCTCACCTCGCGACCGGCGTGGGAGAGGAAGAGTTGGAGATCCTGACTCGCACCGGCGTCGCGGCGGCGCATTGCCCGCGCTCGAACGAGAACCTCGGGTGCGACGTCTCGCCGGTGGCGGCGATGATGGAGCGTGGAGTCCGGGTCGGGATGGGCACCGACGGCCTCTGGAGCAGCCAGAGTCTGAACCTCTTCGAGGAAACACTCTTCGCCGTCGAACTTCACGGTTTCGACGGGAAGACGGGACTCAGGCTCGCGACTCTCGAAGGGGCTCGCGCCCTCGGCATCGAAGACGAGACGGGCAGCATCGAAGCCGGGAAATGGGCGGATCTGGCGGTGATCGAAGTCGCTCCCACCCGCTCCGAGCCGGAGCGGGAAGTCCTCGAAGCCGCCGCCGGGGACGGAGCCATCGCCACGGTAGTCGGCGGAAAAGTCATCCACGATCGAACGGAAGGGTGAATCGAGAATAAAGAACTCGCTTCGGTCGCCGGGTACGAACTGAGATAAAATCCCCTCGACCATGATGATGAATCGCGACAAGCTGGGTTTCTGGGCGAGGTTCATCGCCATCGGGCTGGCCGTGATGTTTATAAGTTCTTTCGTGCTTTTCGGCATCGGAGGCAACGTCAGCTATGATCTCTTCAGTTTGATCGGCGGCCAGGACCAGCAGCCGCAACAGCAACAGCAGAGTGGTCCGCAGGACCAGATCGAAGCCGCTGAGAGAGAACTCGAAGAAAACCCGAATGATCCGGGAGCGATCAAGGGTTTGGGCGGACTCTATTTGCAAAACGGCCAGCTCGAAGACGCCGAGCGCGTCCTGAGCGACGGTCGCGAAGAGGCCCCCGAAGACGAAGAGATGGCGATACTTCTCGGCCAGGTCTATTCGCAGCAGGCTCTCGCCGCCGGTGAGGGCGAGCAGGAAGAACTGCATCGAGAAGCCGGGGAGCAGTATGTCGCAGCGACGGAGACAGACCCGGAGAACGAGGACGCGTATCTTCTCGCCGGGCAGGCTTATGATGAGGCCGGAGATTCTGGAAGAGCTATTCAGTACTGGAACGGCTACCTGGAGCTGGAGCCCGACGGCGAGAACTCCGAAGCCGTCGAGCAGAGGATCGAGCAGTTGCTCGAAGGCGGTGGAGAGGAAGAAGGCGGTGGGCGGGGAGATTGATCCGAGGGTGAGCGTTTGGGCGTATAATGTAGAGCGAAAACTATTCCGCAAGGAGGAGAAATGATCCCGAGCATCGGGGGACCGGAACTGATTATTTTGCTGGTGATCGTGCTTTTGCTCTTCGGGGCGAAGCGCATCCCGGAACTCGCGAAGGGTCTCGGGAGCGGCATGCGCGAGTTCAAGAAGAGCAGCAGCGGCCAGTACGACGAAGTGGAAGAAGGCGAAAAGGCCGACAAGAAGAAGAACGAGGACGAAGAAGTCCTCGACCGGGAGAACGAGAAGGCTCAAGCCAGGCCCCAAAAGAAAGATGCCGGGACCGAGAGCGCGGCCACCGACAAAGAAAAAGCCGAGCAAGAGCAGCGTAGCTGATCGAACCTTTCCGCAAAGATAAGACACCGATCTAGTGGCGAGCCGCCTCAGAATACCCTTGCATCCGCGCGACGAGGCGCGGATGACCCTGATCGACCACCTCGGCGAGCTTCGTTCGAGGATACTCAAAGTCGGCATCGCCTTCGTGCTGGCTTCCATCGTGGCCTGGTTTTTCAGGGAGCCGATCTACTATTTCCTTCTGGACCCCGGTGGTGAACTCCTGGGCGACAGGCTCCAGTTCACCAACGTCACTGCTCCGATCTTCACGGACGTGAAGCTGGCTCTGTACACGGGGCTGATGGTGACGTTGCCGATACTCTTTTATCAGGCGTGGGCTTTCGTCGCGCCGGCGGTGGGCGAGATGGGCAGGATCTTCACTTACACGCTCATCGGCCTGGCTTCGTCTTTGTTCGTCGGTGGGGTGGCGTTCGGCTACTACCTGGTGCTGCCGCTCGCGCTGAACTTCCTCATCGGCTGGGACCCCGACCGCTTCCAGCAGATCATAACCACCGACGCCTACCTCCAGTTCGTGACACGTTTCCTCCTGGCCTTCGGGGTCGCTTTCGAGGTCCCGGCGGCGACGTTCGTGGGAGCGAAGCTCGGGCTTGTGGACGCGGCTTTCATGAGGAAATACCGGCGTCACGCCATCATGGTGAACGCTCTCGTTGCCGCCATGATAACCCCCGCCGACCCGTTCAGTATGATCATGCTCGCCATCCCGCTTATTCTCCTCTACGAGGTGAGCATCCTGATCGCCGCGAAGGTGAACCCCGCCCCCGGAGTTGCCACGCCCGCCGAACTGGACGACGATGAAGACCTCGAAGAGTCCGACGACGAGGACCGTGATCGCGACAGAGTGTAGCGTCGCGGCCTAGTGCGCAATCAGGCGACCTCCCGTGGAACGGAGAGATGCTCGTAATGAGGACAATCGAAAACCCGGCAAACCCTGTCGCAAGCTCGCAGGCTCCAAGCAGCCCGTCGGGCTCGACGACCTTGCGCTTGCCGC
>JBOHBL010000802.1:0-3156 GCA_050698295.1 Rubrobacteraceae bacterium
GCGAGGGGCCTCATGAGACGCCGATACGAATCCCCGTCCGGATCGAGGTTTTCGGCCGTCTCGTCCACGGAGCGTTCGAGGATGGCGGCGTCGCCGTCGTCGAAGGGGTGGGCGAGGGGGGCGTCGGGGTGTATCCATTCGAGGCCGTGTTCTCCGAGCGGCAAAGAGCGAAAGAACGGCGAGGCGAAACCGACGGGATGAATCGCCGACCCGAGGTCGTGGACGAAGCCGGGGAGCGTTATTTCCGCGGACCTCGCGCCGCCCCCGACCGTCTCGTTCGCTTCGAGGACGCACACCGAGCGTCCGTTTCTGGCGAGTTCGACGGCGGCGGCGAGTCCGTTCGGCCCCGCTCCGACTACGACGGCATCGTAAGTTTCGCTCATGCGCCTGATTTTACGACCGCTTCCGTCCGGCGACCATGCGGAGGATCGTGCGGGCGGGGAGGCTCGCCATATAGAGCATCGAGCGGATTCCGGCGTTGTACCAAATATTCTTCGCCTGCGACCATTGGCGTTTCGGATCCACGCACACCGAACGTTGGCTGACCGCCGCGTCGCGAATCCCGAAGTTAGCCGCGAGATTCTTCAAAGTGTGGCTCCACGTCGCGTCCTCGACCTTGTGGAGGCCGAGGGGCATCCCGATCTCATAAAGAGGATCGTTCGCCCGTATGAGAACCTGCGACTGCGCCACCGTGGTTCCATCATCATCCTTGTGCGACGAGAACGTGACCCACCCGGAGAACGGATGCCCCTCGGGGGTCATGAACGTGAACGACTCGTCGTCGGCGAAAAGGACCATCACCCCGGTCGAGACGTTCACCCCGCCGGGCATCGGGTTGTTTATGAGCATCACCTCGCCCGGCGCGATGCCGGTGACGGGCGCATAAAAGCGGTTTCCGCGCTCCCAGAATTTCGGGAAGTTTTGCTTCCAGGCCGTAACCACGTCCTTCGGCGCGGCCTCCGAGCCTTCGAGCCGAACGGTATAAGTCTTCTGCCACATCTGCCCGAAGCCCTGCAAAGGACTCATCGGGCGGCGTCCGTCCACGTTCGCGTTCAACGCGCCCTCGGGGACGTTCGTCAGCCGCATCGAATTCCGGCTCCACGCCCACGAGCCTTCGTCGCGGGGTTTTCTCTCTTCCCGGTTCGGTGTCTTTTCCGTCATGATTCGTCCTTTCCCGCTATCCGGCGGCTCTCACGGCTTCGGCTTCGTTGTCGTGGATGGCTATCGCGTCATCTAATCGAGTGATTTGAAAAATCCCCCGGTAGTGTTCGGATAGCCCGTATGTGAGGAGTTTCTTCCCCTCGCGGTTCACCCGGATGAGGAGGGTGACGAGAAGCCCGATGCCGGAACTGTTCATGTATTCGAGCTCCTCGAAATTCAGGATGATCCCTCGCTCCCCGTTCTCGCCCGCCTGGCGGTACGCGTCCATGAGGACATCCTCGGCGAACGCCGTGAGTTCGCCCTCGATGTCTATGACGCTCGCCGCCGCGCTCGCCTTCCTCACGTTCATCTTCACCTGCGCCTGTGGCATTGTGTGCCTCCTTTCAGTCGGCAGCTTTTCAGCTTTTCAGCATTTCAGCCGGTCAGCTTTTTTGGCTGGGTGGTTTCTTGCAGCTTGTTTATGAATTTCGAGAGCATGCGTTTTATTTCCTTTGTTTTCTCCGAGAGTTCCTTATGGCTTTCTTCTTCGAGGAAGCCGAGGTCGTATGCGAGGAGGAGGTGGTATTCGAGTTCGCTGGCGGAACCCATTGCGATGAGCATGAACCGGGCGAGTTCCGCGTCGCCGCTTCTTCCGCATCCCTCGGCCATGTTCGCCGGAATGGAAGACGCGGAACGGCGAATTTGGGACGTGAGGCCATATCGTTCTTCGCGCGGGAACCCGGCGGTTGCCTTATAAACCTCCAGCGTGAGCCGATGCCCCTTATGCCAAACTTTGAGTTCCCGAAAATCCCTCATCTTTCCGTCTTTTCCTGACTGGCTGACTCGCTGACTGGCTGAATGCTCATGAAGTCCGAGAGGCGCGTTATCGTGAAGATCTCGACGTAGTGTTCCGAGAGTCCGCACGCGATGACGCGCCGCCCCGATGCTCGCGCTTTGGCGAGAAGCCCGACGATGAGCGCGATGCCGGTGGAGTTTATGTACTCGACCTCCGTGAAGTCGAGGACGACGGCCTCCGGGCTTTCGGCCTTCTCGTACGCCTCGGCGAGGGCTTCCTCGGCGAAGCCGTTTATTTCGCCCTTCATGTGGAGGACGGCGGCGTTCTCCTTTTTGCCAACCTCCACTTCGAGATGCCTGACTTCCATCACGCGCCTCCTTTCTTTTCTCCGAGACGGAAAATGAGTTCGACGGTGTGGCGGCCTTCGCCGCCGGAGACGCGAAGCTCGTCCACCATGCTCTCGATGAGGAAAAGCCCCCATCCCCTCGGTGTCTGGCGGTTCTCGAGCTTCGCCTCGATGTCCGGCGTCTCGGCCTCCGGTATCTCCGGCCCCGGCCCTTCGTCGGTGATCCTTATGGAAAGCTCCCCGCCCGACACCGCTGCCTCTATGAAAACCGGCTTCTCGGGGTCGTACTCGTTGCCGTGCTCCATCGCGTTCATCGTCGCCTCGGCGACCGCGGTTTTGAGCCGCTCCATAGTGGGAGATGGAAGCCCGACATCCTTCACGGCCTCGGCGACTTCCTCCATCGCCCGGCGCTCGTTGCCGGGTCCGCTCGGGACTTTGAGGGTAGCGAGGGTTTCGCGGACCTCGTCGCTGCTCGAAGGTCTTCCACGGGTCATGTGGCCTCCGATCTCTTGAGGGTTACGAGCGTGATGTCGTCCTCCTGCTCCCACCCCTCGCCGGTGAACCGCTCGAGTTCCGAAAGGAGGAACTCCACGAGCGAAGCCCCGCCCGAGCGGTGCGCCCCGACGAGTCCCTGCAACCTCGGAAAGCCGAACATTTCGCGCTCCGGGTCGTGCGCCTCGACGAGGCCGTCGCTGTAAAAAAGAACCGTGTCCCCGTCTTCGAGGAAGACCTCCCTCTCCTCGTAGCCCATGCCGGGCATGAGGCCGAGCGGCATCCCCGTCGCCCGAAGCTCCTCCGCCGTCTTCCGACGACTCCGGTATGGCAAATCGTGTCCGGCGTTCGCGTAGTGGAGGCGGCCCGAGTCGGTGTCGAG
>JBOHBL010000803.1:0-2636 GCA_050698295.1 Rubrobacteraceae bacterium
CTCCCGAACAACCGAGGAAGACTTCCGGATTCAGGCGAGACGAGATCCAGGCTCCCATCCTGTCGTATCTGGCGGCGAAATGCGGCGTCACGAAGGCGAACGCGAGCGATATCTCGCCGAGTTCCGACTCGACCTTCTCGGCGCACTCGGAGAGAGCGTCTTCGAACGAGGTCTTTCGGGATATGGCCGACGCCCACTTCATGGCTTCAGTTTATCCTGTCGCAACGACGAACGCTTGCGGAGCAAAAAAGCGAAGAGGGCGAGGCCGAACAGGGTCGGGAAAAGCATTCCGGTAAAAGCCGAGACCCCGATCCAGAACGACAGACCGACGATCGCGCCGTCGAGCAACCCGGGCAGAGGCGCGAAACGCCACTCATCGAAAGCCGTCAGAAGCGCGGCGGCGAACGCGCTCGAAATCAGCCATCCGAAATAATTGCACAGAGGGACACCGTAATAGACTCCCCCATCGGGCCACACCCAGAAACCGAGGGCGACGGCTCCGGGGTCGAGGACGACGTCGAAGAGAGTCAGGAGGAGGGCGGCGCGAAGGATAAAGAGCGGGCGCGAGCCGCGCGGCCGCCACGAAGCCGCGACAGCCCCGATCACGAGTGGAACGTAAGAAACCGGCAGCAGGTACGGCACGACCCCGAAGAGCTTCCCTCCCAACGAATCGCCATAGAAAAACTCCCCGTAAGGAAATCCCGTCACGACCCCGACAGTCTCGATGCAGTATCCGAAAACCCCGAGTACGACGAGCGCGAAAAGCCCTTTCCTCACGCCGAAATACAACGTCAGAGCGACGAAAGACGGCGCGGCGATTGCGAACGTGGAGACGTACGAACCGGCGCTCGCGCCGGGAACGTCCGGGAAGCGGGCGGCGAAATACGCGGCGAGGAAGAAAAGCGCCGAGGCGAGGATGAGGGGTTTCGGTGTTTCGGAGAAGACTCTCACGGGCGTATGTTATCCCGTCGCGGGTTGATATATTAGCCGTGTGATCCGGCGTCTCATCCACGTCTCGCGTCCGGTGTTGTGGATCAACACCATCGGCGTCACCACCGTCGGGATGTGGCTCGCAGGCTCTCTGTGGAGTTGGGAAATCCTCCCGATACTGCTGTGGGCGACGCTGCCTTTCAATCTCCTGATATACGGCGTCAACGACGTTTTCGACCAGGAGACGGATGCCAAGAATCCTCGAAAAGGCACACTCGAAGGAGCGAGAATAGAGTCTTCGGAAGCGCGTCCGATCCTGCTCGGCGTCCTCGCCGCGAACGCGCCCTTCGCGCTGTATTTTCTGCTCCATTCGCCCCCCTCGGCGACACTGTGGATGCTTTTGTACGCGCTCGTCTTCGTCGGCTATTCGGCTCCTCCGGTTCGCTTCAAGGCACGACCCTACCTCGACTCTTTGAGCAACGCCGCCTACGCCTTCCCGCTCGTCTTCGTCCCGTTCGCGCTCGGGGAAAGTCCGGTCTGGCCCGCCGCGCTCGGCCTGATGGCGTGGAGCGCGGCCAAACACACCTTCGACGCGGTTCAGGACATAAACGAGGACCGGAGCGCCGGATTGGAGACGACGGCGGTGCGCCTCGGCGCGAGGGGCGTCGTCCTCTGGAGCGGCGCGTGGTGGCTCGTCTCGACGATGCTTTTCGCCCTCGCCAGCGTCCCCGTGGCGCTGGTGAACGGCGCGATAGCGGGAGCGTTGATCCTGTTTCTTCAACGCGATCCGAGACCGGAGACGGGCCACCGGCTCTACAAGTATTCCATCGCCTTCCCGTACGTCGCGGGGACCTTCGCGGGAATCCTCCTCGTCGCGGCACTGTCTCTCGGAGCTTATCCATGAGCCGAATTTTGGTAGTTGGCGGAGGGATCGGCGGCCTCGCAGCATCCGCGCTCCTCGCCCGCGCCGGACACGAGGTCACGCTGCTCGAAGCCAACGAGTGGCTCGGTGGTAAGAGCCGGAGGATCACGGTCGGCGGACAGCGTATCGACACCGGCCCCTCCCTTTTCACTTTCCCCGGCGTCTGGAAAGAGTTTCTGAAGAGATATGGTTCGCTCGGAAACAAAGACGAAGCCACAGAACTCTCGCCTCTCGAACTGCGTCGCATGCCGGAGGTCGGGAGGTACCATTTTCGGGGGGATTCCGTCTCCCTTCCGGTCGAGAGAGAACATCCGTGGAGGGGGGCGTGGGAGGAGTTCGAGAGGGTCCACGGCGGCTTCGGACCGGCGGTCACGAAACTGCTCGTCTCCGACCCGACGGACCCGAAGACGCTTCCGGCGCTGGTCAAATTGCTCCGCGCATACGGCTCGAAGTTGACGACGAGGAGCTATCTGGACGGGCTCGACTGGATGCCCGAAGGTCTGCGGGAGGTCATCGCCATCCACACCCTGAACGCCGGGGCGGGACCGGAACGGACGCCCGCGCTGTACGCGAGCATGCCCGCGATCATGGCCCGCGACGGAGTCTTCGTCCCCGAAGGAGGAATGTACGAACTCGTCCTCGCACTCGAACGCCTCGCCCGAAAAGCCGGGGCCGAAATCCGCACCGGAGAACCCGTCATCGGGATAGAGAAAGACAAAGTCTTCACCGAAAACACGGAATACCGGGCGGATTTCGTCGTAGGCGACCTCGACGCGGAGCGGCT
>JBOHBL010000804.1:0-1241 GCA_050698295.1 Rubrobacteraceae bacterium
AGCCCGCCCGCTCGCCGGGCGTTCGGGTGCGTCACCTGGATCTACATGGCGACCCTCGCTTTCCTGGCGGCCGTCTCTGCGTTGATGATGCCGTTCTGGTTTTTCGGCGACTGGAACGTGTTCAGTCTTCTGGAAGGACCGGCGCTCTTCTCCACGATACTTTTCCTCCCCGCGATAGCGTCCGCCGCCGTCCTCGGGGCCCGCACCTACCGCTCCGAAAGGAAAGTCGCCACCAGAAACGGGACTTGCGTCGGCGCGGTCATCGGCTGGCTCGGCTTCACGTCGGTCGTATGGCTGGAAGTGACGGGCCAAAATGCGCTGGCGATAATCTTCATCCCGCTCGCGGCAATTTCTTCGGCCCTGATCCTCTACGCGCTCTTCAAAGGAGATCAAAGCCTCGGACGCAAGCTGGTGGTTCTCTCGGCGATCCTCGCCCTCCTCGGAGGAAGCGTCGTACTCGCCCTCTCGGGGGACTTCATCGTGATGGCGGGCGCGGTCGTCTCCGCGATCTCCGGCGCCGCCGGAGGCTGGACCGCGGGCATCGGATACGCCAGAGCGGGCGGAAAGGAGATGTTGCCTCCCGGCGTCATCGAGATAAAGATGAGGAGCCGGGGGTAGGACGGGAATCAGGGGTACTGGACTTTCTTTGCCGCAGCGCTTTCGCACTCTCGCTTGAGGGGCAGGACCTCCGAACCCGGTATAATCTCTTATATGCATCGCGACACAAGCCCAAACGGATACTCCGACCGCTCTCACCTCCCGACCTCCTCCGGCGTCTACATCTTCAAAGACGCCGAAGACAGGGTCATTTATGTGGGGAAGGCGAAGAATATTCGCAGCCGCGTGGCGAGCTATTTCACGAGATCCGGCGACGGGAGGCCGAAGATAGCCGAGCTTCGCGAGCGCGTCGCTCGGATAGATTTCATCTCCACGGGCGGCGAAACCGAAGCCCTCGTCCTCGAAGCTAACCTCATCAAGCGCAACCGCCCGCGCTTCAACGCCTCGCTGCGCGACGACAAGAGCTATCCGTACATCGTCGTGACGATGGGCGACGAGTACCCTCGCGTCTTCGCTTCTCGCGGCGCGAGAGACCCGCGACACCGGTATTTCGGGCCGTTTCCGAGCGCTGGGAGCGTCCATGCGACCCTCGACGTTTTGAACAAGACTTTTCCTTTCCGCAAGTGCCGGGGTCCGGAGCCGGGGCGCAAGAGCGGCGTCCCGTGTCTCAACTACCACATCGG
>JBOHBL010000805.1:0-1165 GCA_050698295.1 Rubrobacteraceae bacterium
CTATTTTCGCGTCCGGATTCATCAAAAAGGAAACGCCTCGAACGGGTAGAATCGAAGGCGGAATGCAAACCCGGAAGGAGCATTCGATGAAAACCACCGGCACCGTCGGATACGCCGCGATGTTCGAGCAATTCCATCCCACCGACCTTTTGAAATGGTCGAAGGTCGCCGAGGACTCCGGCTTCTCCTCCGTCATGGCTTCCGATCACTTCCACCCGTGGACGCCCGAACAGGGAGAGAGCGCGTTCGTGTGGGCGTGGCTCGGCGCCCTCGGACAGGCGACGAATTTACGGTTCGGGACCGGCGTCACGCCACCGGGGTTCCGGTACCATCCGGCGATCATCGCACAGGCGGCGGCGACTTTGGAGGCGATGTATCCCGGACGTTTCTGGCTCGGACTCGGTGCGGGCGAGGCTCTCAACGAGCATGTCGTCGGGGAATATTGGCCGGAGGCTCCGACACGGCTCCGCATCCTCATGGAGTCCATCGAAGTCATACGGAAGCTGTTTTCAGGGAAGAAGGTGAAGTATTCCGGGGAGCATATAAAGCTCGAGAGCGCGCGTCTTTATACGATGCCCGACGCACCGCCCCCGATATACGTGGCGACCGCCGGGCCGATCATGAGCAAAAGGACGGGCCGCCTCTGCGACGGCATCATCACCGTCGGAGCCGCCGACGAGAAGATAAAGATGCTCATGGAGAAATTCGAGGAGGGGGCGAGGGAAGAAGACAAAGACCCTTCCGAGATGCCGCGCATGATACAACTCCACGTCTCGTGGGCGGAGAGTCAAAAAGAGGCCGAGGAGAACGCCGTGCGCGAGTGGCCGAATGGCGGGATGCCCTTCCCGAAAGCCGACATCCGAAACCCGGAGGATTTCCAGGCGATGGCGAAGCAGGTTTCCATCGAGAACTTCCGGGACCGGGTACTCACCTCCGCCGACCTCGACGAGCATCTCGAACACATACAGAAATATGTAGACCTCGGCTTCGACGAGGTGTATGTCCACAATTGCGGGAGGAATCAGGAAGAGTTCATAAAGACGTACGGCGAGAGGGTCATTCCGAAGCTGCGGTGGCCGGAGGCGGGATAACCGCGTGGATCTCCCCTCGCGACGCAACGTTTCCTCCGGGTCTCCGTGGGCAGTGAGGATCGGAGATGTTGTCT
>JBOHBL010000806.1:0-1617 GCA_050698295.1 Rubrobacteraceae bacterium
TCCGAGGATGCGAGATCCATGCGCTCGGCCCCAAATCTCTCGAAGGCTTTCTTTACCAGGCTTTTAGCGACGCCTTTCCTGCGCCACTTTTCGTCCACCGCGAGCAGCGAGAGATGCGTCTGAAGACCCACGCCGTCGCCGAAAACCTGCGCGAATCCGACGACCTCTCCGGGTTCGCGCGCCACGGCTATGAGCGCCGTCACTCCCGGCGCGGCGAGGGACTTCCGGGTGAGGTCGGGATCGTAGCGAAAGTTGTCCCACTCGAGCCTCCGGCAAATTTCGAGGATGCCGGAGAGGTGTTCGTCCGGCTCAAAAGCTTTGTATTCGATCTTCTCCATCGCGGCATATTCTAACGGAACGCTCCCGACGTAAACGGGTCCCTCCGAAATGAGAGGGACCCGCGTGAAACGATCTTTCTTCCGCTCTAGCGTTTCGAGAACTGCGGGCGCTTGCGAGCTTTTTTGAGGCCGTACTTCTTGCGCTCGACGGCTCGCGAGTCGCGGGTGAGCATCCCGGCGGCCTTGAGTTCGCCCCTCGCGTCCTGCGATTCCTCGGCGAGCGCGCGGGCGATGCCGTGGCGGACGGAGTCGGCCTGCCCGGTGAGTCCGCCACCCTCGACCTTGACGGCGACGTCGTAGTTGTTCGCCGAGCCGAGGAGTTCGAGGGGGCCGATGATCGCGCGCTGGTAAGCCACTCGCGGGAAGTATTCCTCGTAGGGGCGTCCGTTCACCGTGATCTTGCCGTCTCCGGCAAGCACCCTCACCCTCGCAACCGAGGTCTTGCGCCTTCCGGTACCCGTGTAAAGAGCCTCTGCCATGTCACTTCACCTCGTAGTTTTCGGGGGTCTGCGCGGCGTGCGGATGCTCGGGTCCCGCGTAGACTTTCAGCTTTCTGAGCTGCTGTCTGGCGAGGCGCGTCCGGGGCAGCATCCCCTTGACGGCCTTGCGGACGATCTCGGTCGGCTTCTTCTCGCGCATCTCCTCGTAGGTCAGTTCACGCAGTCCGCCCGGATAACCCGTGTGCCTGCGGTAGAGCTTCTGCTCGGTCTTTTTGCCGCTCACGACGACCTTCTCCGCGTTCACCACGACGACGAAATCGCCGACATCGACATGAGGCGTATAGACCGCCTTCTTCTTGCCGCGCAGGACCGTTGCGATCTCGGACGCGAGCCGCCCGAGGGTCTGGCCCTGGGCATCCACGACGTACCATTTCCTCTCGACCTCGTTGGGCCGCGCCATATGACTCTTCATCATCCTCCGGAGTTCCTGCCAGGTTCAAAGGAGTATCAAACCGTGTGATACTAGCATACATCCCCGCATCGGTCAGTCTGGAGAGGAAGTGATTTTCTCGATTGCCTTTTCAGCCGAAACTACGGCGCTTTGACTTCCTCAACGAGCCAGTCGAGTGCTTCGAGGAACTTTGCGAGAGCATCCGCTGTGCCGAGATCCGTCAACCGAAGAGTCGGATGTTTATCTATGGCCGTCTCGGACATGTCGAAGCCGGGAACCTCGTTCAAACGTCGCAAAAATTCGAGCCGTTTAAGTACCTCCAAGCCGGGTTTGACGGACTCGAATTCTCCTCGCGCCGCCTCCCTGAGTGCGCGGGCATCCTGGGGGC
>JBOHBL010000807.1:0-1401 GCA_050698295.1 Rubrobacteraceae bacterium
GCGCCGCCGCTGTAGAGACGTAGCATGCTACGTCTCTAAAGACGTTTCGCCAAGAAACGTCTTTACATCATGCCGCCCATGCCGCCGCCGGGCATGGCAGGAGCGCCTTCTTCCTCGGGTTCGGCGACGACGACCTCGGTGGTGACGATGAGGCTGCCGATGGACGCCGCGTTCTGGAGCGCCGAGCGAGTGACCATTGCCGGGTCTATAACGCCGGCTTTGACCAGGTCTTCGTACTCGCCCGTGAGCGCGTTGAAGCCCTCGGAGTCCTTCGAGGCGCGGACCTTGTCGACGACGATGGAACCGTCGGCTCCGGCGTTCACGGCGATCTGGCGAATGGGCTCCTCCAGCGCGCGGTAGATGATCCTGGCCCCCGTCTTCTCGTCGCCTTCGAGGTTGTTGACCAGACCCTGGACGTTCTGCTGCGCCTGGAGCAGAGCCACGCCGCCACCGGTCACGATTCCTTCTTCGAGAGCGGCGCGGGTCGCGGACAATGCGTCCTCGACGCGGTGCTTTTTCTCTTTGAGTTCCGTCTCGGTGGCAGCTCCCACCTTGATGACGGCGACGCCGCCGGCGAGCTTGGCGAGGCGCTCCTGAAGCTTCTCGCGGTCGAAGTCCGAGTCGGTGTTCTCCAGTTCGCCCCGGATCTGGTTGATGCGACCCTGAATGGCGTCGGTCTGGCCCGCGCCGTCGATGATGACGGTGTCGTCTTTGGTGATGACGATCTTGCGCGCCTGACCGAGCTGCGACAACTGAGTGTTCTCGAGCTTGAGCCCGAGCTCCTCGGTGATGACCTCGCCGCCGGTGAGGATGGCGATGTCCTCCATCATCCTCTTGCGACGGTCGCCGAAGCCCGGCGCCTTGACCGCGGCGGCGTTGAACGTGCCGCGCAGCTTGTTGACGATGAGCGTGGCGAGCGCCTCGCCCTCGACGTCCTCGCTGACGATGAGCAGCGGCTTGTTCTGCTGCATCACCTGGTTGAGCAGCGGCAAAAGGTCCTGGACGTTGCCGATCTTCTGGTTGGCGATGAGGATGTACGGGTCGTCCAGAGAGACTTCCATCCGCTCCTGGTCGGAGACGAAGTACGGGGAGAGGTAGCCCTTGTCGAAGGCCATGCCCTCGGTGAAGTCGAGGTCCAGACCGAAGGTGTTGGACTCCTCGACGGTGATGACACCGTCCTTGCCGACCTTGTCCATGGCCTCGGCGACCATCTCGCCGATCTCAGGATCGTTGTTGGCGGAGATCGACCCGATGTTGGCGATCTGGTCACGACCCTCGACGTCGCGCGACTGCGACTTGATGGAGTCGACGGCCGCCACCACGGCCTTCTCGATGCCGCGCTTCAAGGCCATAGGGTTGGCGCCTGCGGCAACCTGCTGGAGACCGGACTTGACCATCGCC
>JBOHBL010000808.1:0-1157 GCA_050698295.1 Rubrobacteraceae bacterium
GATCGAGATGGCAAAGGCACAAACAGAAGCCATGGACAAGCTCAAGGGCGTCTCGTCCGATCTGCTCAAGGGCCTGGGCGACAAGGCGATCAGCACGGTCGGCGACAAGGTGAATAGATTCACCGACAAGCTCGAGGGCATTGCCGACGATGGCCCGGTCGCCGAGGCCGTCAAGAAGGGCGGTGAGGCCGCCGCCGCTGGGAAGAACCCCGCGGGCGGCGCGATCAAGGGCGCCCTCTCCGGTGTGAAGGACAAGGTTACCGGCGGCAGCGGCGGGGGAGGAGGCGGCGGTGGCAAGGCCACGAAGTCCACCAACATCGTCGAGACCATCGATGTCGGCGTTCCGGTCAACGTCGCCTACAACCAGTGGACCGAGTTCGCCGACTTCCCCAGTTTCATGAAGAAGGTCGAGAGCGTCGAAGCTCAGGACGAGACGAAGCTCGCCTTCAAGGCGCAGATCTTTCTCAGCCACCGCACCTGGGAGGCGACGATCCTCGAGCAGGTCCCCGACGAACGGATCGTGTGGCGCTCCAAGGGAAAGAAGGGCCACGTCGACGGCGCCGTCACCTTCCACGAGCTCGGCGCGAACCTCACCCGGATCCTCGTGGTCCTCGAGTACTACCCCCAAGGCTTCTTCGAGAAGACCGGCAACATCTGGGAGGCCCAGGGGCGCCGGGCCCGCGCCGAGCTGCGGCACTTCCGCCGCCACGTGATGACGCGGACGCTGCTGGCTCCCGACGAGGTCGAGGGCTGGCGCGGCGAGATCCGCGACAGCGAGGTCGTCCGTTCGCACGACGAGGTCGTGGAGGACGAGGAAGCCGAGGCTGAGGAAGCCGAGTCCGAGGAAGGCCAGTCCCAGGAAGGCCAGTCCGAGTATGACGAGTCGGACGCTCCCGAGGACACCGATGGCTACGACGACGAGTCGGCCGAGCCGGACGAGAGCTACGAGGATGCGCCGGAGGACGAGGCGCCCGAGGACGACTACGAGGAGGAGCCCGAGGAAGAGGCTCCAGAGGACGACTACGAAGAAGAGCCTGAGGACGAAGAGGACTACGAGGAGGCGCCGGAGGAAGAGGCTCCAGAGGACCGCGACGAATACGTCGAGGAAGAGGAAGAACCCGAACCACCGCGCCGCCGGCGTCGGGCAAGCTAACGAC
>JBOHBL010000809.1:0-1442 GCA_050698295.1 Rubrobacteraceae bacterium
GGGCCCGTCGAGGCCGTCCTGCGCGTCGCGCCGGCGGCGCTCTTCCAGCTCGACGCGCGCGCCGCTTACGACACGGGCGCCTCGCGGGTCACGGCGACCTCTCTGACCGCCTCGGCCGCCTGGAAGGCGAACTACTTCAACGCCACCTGGTTCTCCAGCCGTCCGGTCGTTCCGAAGGGTTCACCGCCGGGCTTCTCGGCGGAGTCGGACCAGATCCGCGCCGCGGCGGGGCTCGACCTGACGAAGGCCATCCGCGTGGACACGCAGTTGAACTACGATGCCTTCCGCAACCTGCTGCTCGAGGACCGCTCGCTCCTGACCTACAAGGGCTCCTGCTACACGATCTTTTTCGAAGTGCGGCAGCTCCGCCTTCCGCCGGACACGCGCCGGGACTACCGGCTTGTGATCAACCTGAAGGGGATCGGAACGCTTCTCGACGTGAACGGGTCGCTTGACCGGATTTTCTAATCGTTGAACGATCCGATAGATTAGTATCCTATACGTATAATGGTGGAGCGGATGCACGAGAAGTTGACCATCACGGTCGACGAGAAGGTTTACGAAGGACTCCACCGCGTCGTTGGCCGGCAGCGCATCAGTCAGTTCATCGAGCGGCTCGTCCGGCCCCATGTTTCGATACCGTGGTCGGAGGAGAGATTCGTAGGCAGCGTCCCGCCGTCATCGTCGGCAACGATGTGGCAAACCGGTTCTTGAACCGCGTCCAGGTGGTCCCGTTGACTCGGAAGATCGAGCGGCTGTATCCGAGCGAGGCCTCTGTCATGCTTCAAGGGAGTCAACATAAGGCGATGGCCAATCAACTCGCCACAGTCGGCAAGAGCCGGGTCGTGGAGCGCCTCGGACAGCTCGACCTCGCGGATATCGCCAGAATCGAGAACGTGATCCGAGTGCAACTGGGACCGGGATCGGCATGAAAGGCTTGATCCTCTCGGGCGGCAAAGGCACACGCCTGCGCCCCTTGACCTACACGCGAGCCAAGCAGCTCGTTCCGGTGGCCAACAAGCCTGTGCTCTTCTATGGCGTCGAGGCGATCGTGGCGGCGGGGATCCGCGAGATCGGCGTGGTCGTGGGCGAGACCAGGGAGGAGATCCAGGCGGCCTTGGGCGACGGCTCCCGCTTCGGCGCGAGGATCACCTATATCGAACAGGACGCCCCCCGCGGACTCGCCCACGCGGTCCTGATCTCCGAGAAGTTCCTGAAGGGCGAGCCCTTCGTCATGTCCCTGGGAGACAACCTGATCGCCGACGGCATCACGACGCTCGTCGAGGAATACCGGCGCCTGGGGTGCAACTCCCAGATCCTGCTCGCAAGAGTGCCCAACCCCGAACAGTTCGGCGTCGCCGAGCTCGATAACGGACGGGTCGTCCGGTTGACCGAGAAGCCAAGGGAGCCGAAGTCGGACCTGGCCCTCGTCGGTGTGTACA
>JBOHBL010000810.1:0-15502 GCA_050698295.1 Rubrobacteraceae bacterium
TGATGCCTGAAGCCTCCTATCTCCAGCTCGTCTGGTAGGCGATCTGCTCCTCGGTCAACTCCTCGGGCTCGACGCCCATCGAACGGAGCTTGATGCGCGCGACTTCCTGGTCGAGTTCCTCGGGCAATGCCTGGATGCCGGGCTCGAAGTCCCCGGCGTGGCTGGCGAGGTGGTGGATGCCGAGGGCGTGGAGCGCGAACGTCAGGTCCATTATTTCGACCGGATGCCCGTCCCCGGCCCCGGAGTTGAGGAGCCGTCCGCGGGCGATGACGTGGATGCGGTTGCCGTTGGGGATCTCGTACTCGGTGACGTTTTTCCTCGCCTCGCGCTCGGAGACGGACATTTCCCTGAGCGCGGCGAGGTCGAACTCGTGGTCGTAGTGTCCGGCGTTGGCGAGGACCGCGCCGTCTTTCATCCGCTCGAAGTGTTCGCGGCGGAGGACTTTCACGTTGCCGGTGCCGGTCAGGAAGAAGTTCCCGACCTCGGCGGCCTGAAGCGAGTTCATCACTTCGTAGCCCTCGGAGTGAGCTTCGAGGAGCTTCACCGGGTCGGGCTCGCAGACGATCACGCGCGCTCCAAACCCGGCGGCGTACTTGGCGAGCCCCCGGCTCACCCAGCCAAAGCCCATCACCACGACCCTCTGCCCCGAAAGGAAGAGGTTGGTGTTCGCGAGCAGGCTGACTATCGAGGAGTGCCCCGTGCCGTAGCGGTTGTCGAAGAGGTGCTTCATCCGCGCCTCGTTGATGCCGAGGACGGGGAACGGGAGAACGCCCTCGCCCGTCATCGCCCGCAGTTTCAGGATTCCCGTCGTCGTCGTCTCGGTCGCGCCGACGACTCCTTCCATGAGTTCGGGGCGGCTCTGGACGAGGCGGGCGGCGAGTTCGGCGCCGTCATCCAGAAGCAGGTCCGGCCCGGTTTCCAGCGCGAGGTGGATGTAGCGTTCGAAGTCCTCATCCGAAGGGTCGTGGGTGGCGTAGACCCGGACGCCGCGTTCGGCGAGGGCCGCGCAGATCGCATCCTGCGTCGAGAGCGGGTTGGAGCCGGTGACCGTGACTTCCGCGCCGGCCTCATGCAACAGCACCGCCAGGTAAGCCGTCTTCGCTTCGAGGTGGACCGTGACCGCGACCTTGCGGCCTTCGAGGGAGCCGTCGGCGAGTTGCTTTCTCGCTATGTAGTTGAGGACCGGGCAGTGCTGGGCTGCCCATTCGATCTTCTGGTGTCCCTCCGGCGCGAGCGACGGGTCCTTGATGATGGAATCCTGGATCATACCTCTCCTGACTTCCTGGCCTCGGCTCATCTGCAACTCATAAACTCGTGCGCCAAATAGTGTACCGAAGCGCCGGACGATGTTCAGAAGCGACCCCGACTATAATTGCCACCCATGAGCCGCCGTAAACGGGAACACAGGTGGAAAGCGGCGTGGGGTTCGTTCGTTTGCATCCAGGTATTCTGGGCCATGCTCGTCGTCCTGACCCCCATCGCCATAAGCCTCCACCCCTCGAAGCTCTGGGCGCTCCCCTTCGCCTGCGTCACGATGGCCGGCGGGATGCACCTGACTTTCTTCCGCCGCGAATACCACCGGCTGGTGGAGAAGTTCACCGCCATCTTCCCGACAGCCCGATATTTCTTCGCCCCGGTCCACAGACCGAAATACTACCTGCCACTCGGGGTCGCCTACACGCTCTTCGGCGCGGGCTGCGCCATAGCGATAGCGTTCTATTAGAGGCTTCAGGTTTCAGGTTCGCGTTCCGCGAGGACTCGCGACAATGCTTCCGGCCTGTCGGTCATGATCACGTCGGCGCCGAGGTCGAGGAGGCGGCGCATCTCTTTTTCGTCGTTGATCGTCCACGCATCCACCCGAACGCCTCGTGAATGGGCCGCCCGGATAAAGCGCGGCGTGACGATTTCCAGTCCCCTGTGTTTGACGGGGACCTGCAGGGCTTCGTATTCGACGGGGACCAGCTTCTCCAGGCACGCCCGGCTCAGGAAGTAGAAGACGGATATCTCGAACCGCGAGGCCGCCGTCGGAATTCGTCCGCCCGAGACTTTCCTGAAGCGCCTCATCACCGCGTGGCTGAACGACGCCACGAGGGTCCTTTTTTCCGCTCCGCACTCCTCTATGACCCGGAGGACTCGCCCTTCGATGCCGGGCAGGTCTTCCTTGATCTCGACGTTGACCACGGCTTCGGGGAATTCCTCGTAAACCTCGCGCAGAGTCGAAATTCGTACCCCTTTTCCCCGAAAAGGGAAACTCGCCCCATCCGGTGAGAAACGGTATCCGGCGTCGAGGCGACTAAGCTCTTCGAGGGTCTTTTCCCTGACGAGGCCGGAGCCGTCGGTGGTTCGGTCCACGGTGTCGTCGTGAATGACGACGACTTCGCCGTCGCGGGTTGGATGGGCGTCCATTTCGAGGCCGCCGGCTCCGGTTTCGACGCCGAGTTCGAAGGCTTCGAGCGTGTTCTCCGGCACGTGCCACGAAGCTCCCCGGTGGGCGAAGTTCACCGGCCATCTCCGGTTCACGATTCGCTGTTTTTCCCGGCGTGACAATATCGTCGCCACGACGACTCCGGCGAGGACTGGGATCCACCACTTCTTCATCCGCGCACCTTAGCATACGACGCGCTCTTCCTTTGATAGACTCGCGCCCATCATGCTTCGCGTCGTTGCTCTTCTGTTCGGTTTATCTTTTTTGCTCGCCTCGTGCGCGTCGGAGAGACCACCGCTGACCTACCTATCCCTCGGCGATTCCCTCGCCGTCGGGGTCGGCTCCTCGGATCCGACCCAACTCGGATACGCCCCGCGCTACGAGGAGGCTCTGGAGAGAGGAACGGGCCGCGACGTGGACCTCGTCCAGCTCGGGGTGAGCGGCGAGACGAGCGAGAGCTTCCTCGATTCGCAACTCGTCCGCGCCGAAGAAGTCCTGCGAGAAAACCCGGACTCGCTCGTCACGATCTCCCTCGGAGCCAACGACCTGCTCTCCGTGGCGGACGCAAGCGCCCTGGAACGGGAAAGGGCCATCGAGCAGTACGGCCAGAACCTCGACCTCATCCTCACGCGCCTCGCTTCCGCCTCGGAAGGCCGCGCCGAAATTTCCCTCCTCGCTCTCTACAATCCCATTCCGGGCTCCTTCACCGACGAGTGGACAACCCGCCTGAACGAAGAGACGAGAAGCGTCGCCGAACGACACGATGCGACGGTCGCGGACGGTTATGCAACCTTCCGGGGCCACGAAAGCGAATACATCAACCTGCCGGAGGACTTCCATCCCACCGACGCCGGGTACGAAGCCCTTGCCCGAACCTTCGAGCAGGCCAATAGCGGCTACGCTTGATCACGAGTCGCCAACCATCTTTGCCCCCTCAATCCCACGACTTTGACCAAAAGCGCATCCTCTCGTATAATCCGCGAGCCGCAGCGTCGGAGTGGCGGAATTGGTAGACGCGCCAGGTTGAGGGCCTGGTGTCCGATTTAAAGGACGTGAGGGTTCGAGTCCCTCCTCCGACACTTTCTTGAAAGGTTTCAGGTCTCAGTTCTTTGAGATTGTCCGCTGCTATCGAGATCACAACAAAACCCGATCCGATACTCGCGTTTCGTACTCGAATCCATACGGTTCGTTGTATAATAAGGTTCAGGGTCCGTTCGTTTCTCCCCATCCTCCCCGAACGGATCCTTTTTATAGCTTTTAGCCGTTAGCAAGGATAAAAGAGCTAACCCAGGAAGATCAGGATCACGTTCGTGAGCGTGAAGAGTCCGAGGACCATGAGGGTCAGGCGGGTGAGGTTCTTCTCCATGATGGTCGTGCCGGAGAAGGTGTCGCCGAGCCCGCCGCCCATCGAGGACGAGAGACCTCCGCCCTTGCCCGAATGAAGCAGGATCAGGGCCACCAGAGCGACGCAGAACAGGATGTGGAAGAACGCGAATACGTAGATCATGGCGGATAATCTACCACAAAAGCGTCGCCGTTCCTAACCTCCCCAGATCGCATCCAGCCCGGCGCTCTCGACATCCGAAACACCCGCCTGAACCATCGCATTCTCCAGCTCGAACGCGGCGCGGTTGCTCCGGAGCGTTACCCCGTCGCCCGCTCCGTCGGAGGAGAATTCCCAGACGGCGGGATGCGACCTCTTGCGGGCGAGTCGTTCGTAGTCGAAGAGGTTGAGCGGTTCCAACCCGCTAACCGGCCGCCTCGATGAGCTTCTCGAAGGACTCCACTTCGAGGCTCGCCCCGCCGACGAGTCCTCCGTCCACGTCTTCCTGGGCCATGATCTCCGCGATGTTGTCCGGCTTGACCGAACCGCCGTAGAGGATTCGCACCGAATCGGCGAACTCGTCATTTTTCAGCTCTCGAAGCAGACCGCGAATTAGCCCGATGGCGTCCTGCGCGTCCTCGGGGGATGCGGTGTCGCCGGTGCCTATCGCCCAGATCGGCTCGTAGGCGAAGACGATGGAGTCCCCGCCAACGTCGTCGAGGGCGTTCATGACGGCTTTGACCTGACCGGAGACTTTGTCCCACATCCCGCCGGAGTCGCGCTCCTCCTTCGTCTCCCCGACGCAGACGACCGGAAGGAGCCCGGCATCGACGGCGCGCTTCGCCTTTTTGGCGACCATCTCGTCGGTCTCGCCGAAGACTTCCCGCCGCTCGGAGTGGCCGACGATGACGGCTTTGGCTCCGGCGTCCACGAGCATCGAGGCCGAGACTTCTCCCGTAAAAGCTCCCGAGTCCTCGAAGTAGAAGTTCTGCGCCCCGGCGAGGACCTCCGAGTCTTCCGCCATCCGGGCGACCTCGTTGAGGCAGGTGAAGGGAGCGAAGACGGCGACGTCCACCCCTTCGGCGGCGGCGGCGCGCGGCATCAGGGCCGCCGTGTAGTCCTGAGCCTCGCGGACGGTCTTGTTCATCTTCCAGTTCGCGGCCATCATCGGCTTTCGCGCCATCGAGTCCTCCTTATTCGTCCGGCAACACGGCGACGCCGGGTAGCTCTTTGCCTTCGACGTACTCAAGCGACGCCCCGCCACCGGTCGAGATGTGGCTCATCTCGTCCTCCAGCCCGAGTTTGTTGACGGCGGCGACGGAGTCTCCTCCGCCGATGACGCTCGTCGCGCCGCTCCCGGCGACGGCCTTCGCGACGCCTTCCGTGCCTTTCGCGAAGGCGTCCAGCTCGAAGACGCCCATCGGTCCGTTCCAGAAAACGGTCTTCGCCCCGGAGATTTTCTCCGAGAAAAGTTCCACCGTCTGCGGTCCCACGTCCAGACCCATCCAACCGGAAGGTATTTCGTCCACCTCGACGGTAGTTTTCTCGGCGTCCTCTTTCATCTCCTCCGCGACCACGACATCCACGGGGAGAACGAGCTTCTCTTTCGCCTCGCCCATGAGACGTTTCGCTTCTTCGAGGTAGTCGTCCTCGACGAGGGACGCGCCGATCTCATACCCTTGAGCCTTGAAGAACGTGAAGCACATCGCGCCCCCGATCAGCAGGGAATCGGCCACGCCGAGGAGGCTCTCGATGACGCCGAGCTTGTCGGAGACTTTGGCTCCGCCCAGGATCGCCACGAACGGACGGTCGGGGTCTTTGAGAACACCATCCAGATAATCCACCTCCCGCTCCAGCAACAGCCCCGCCGCCGAAGGCAGCCTCTCGGCCACCCCGACCGTCGTCGCATGCGCCCGATGGGCCGCCCCAAAAGCATCGTTCACGTACAGGTCGAAAGATTCCGCGAGCCGTTCGGAGAAATCGGGGGCGTTCTTCGTCTCCCCAGCGTAAAAGCGCGAGTTTTCCAGCAACACGACGCCCCTGTCGAGGGTATCGAGCGCCGCCGTGACCTCCGCCCCCATGGCGGCATCCAGCTTCTCGACCGGCTCGCCGAGAATCTCTTCGAGGCATTTGGCGACCGGGTCCATCGAGAACTGAGGGTCCGGCTCGCCTTTCGGGCGACCGAGATGCGATATCAGGGCGACTCTGGCTCCGTTTTCGATGAGATGTTTTATCGTCGGCAACGCGCGGTTTATGCGAGTGTCGTCCGTGACCCTGCCGTCCTTGACGGGCACGTTGAAGTCCACGCGAACGAGGACCTTTTTTCCACGAACGTCGAGGTCTCTGACGCTTTTCTTGTTCACGCGCCTCCCTTTGGTCATAGCTTTTAGCGGTTAGCCGTCGGCTTTTCGGATAGAAGGCGCAGCCGGGTTCGTGGTTCTCATCCGGCTGCGCGGCAAAAGGGTTTGGCTAACGGCTAATAGCTAACGGCTAATAGCTCTAGAGCCGCTCGCCTATGTACTGGACTATGTCGCAGGTGCGGTTCGAGTATCCCCACTCGTTGTCGTACCAGCCGAGGACTTTGACCGAGCGTCCGTTGGTCATCGTCTGGCCGGAGTCGAAGACGCACGAGGCGGGGTTGCCCACGATGTCCGCCGAGACGAGCGGCGCGTCGGAGTATTCGAGGACGCCTTTCATGCCGTTCGAGGCTTCCTTGAACGCGGCGTTCACTTCGTCGGGGCTCGGCTCGGAGGAGACCTGCGCGACGAGGTCGGTGATGGAGCCGTCGGAAATCGGCACCCGGAGGGAGATGCCGTCGAGCCTGCCCTGCAACTCGGGGAGCACCGCTCCGACCGCCCTCGCCGCCCCGGTCGAAGTCGGGATGATGGAGGTCGCGGCGGCCCTGGCGCGGCGCGGGTCCTTGTGCGCGGCGTCGAGCAAACGCTGGTCGTTGGTGTATGCGTGGCACGTCGTCATGAATCCCGACTCGAGGCCGAAGCTGTCTTGCAGAACCTTCACCATCGGGACGATGCAGTTCGTCGTGCAGCTCGCGTTCGAGACGACCTCGTGGCTGGAGGCGTCATAGTCCTCGTGGTTCACGCCGTAGACGAAGGTTCCGTCCACGCCTTTCGCCGGGGCGGATATCACGACCTTCTTCGCGCCTCCGGCGAGGTGCTTCGCCGCGCCGTCGCGGTCGGTGAAGACGCCGGTCGATTCGACGACGACGTCCGCGCCGACGTCGCCCCAGGGGACCCCACTCGGGTCGCGCTCGGCGAAGGTCTTTATCTGACGGTCTCCGACGCGAAGGACGTTGTCCTCGAAAGACACGTCCTCGCGCCAGATGCCGTGGGTGGAGTCGCGCTTGAAAAGAAGCGCCAGGCTGTCCATCGGCATCAGGTCGTTGACCGCGACGACCTCGATATCCATGTTCCGCTGCATCGCCGCCTTGACGACGAGCATCCCGATCCTGCCAAAACCGTTCACTCCCACTCGTACAGCCACTATCTCGTCTCCTATCCTTCGTACTCCAGTTGCCGTCCGAATATTGTGCCCAGAAACCTCCTCGCTTAACAAGCCGCTTCAGCGAATGTATCCGGCCCCGATCTCCAGCAACCTTCTCAACCTGTGGTTTGCCGCGCTTTTTGAGATCCCACCGAGGCGCGCCAGCTCCGCGAGCGAAGCGTCGGGATTGTCGAAGCGGAGCTGGAGCATTTCACGCAAGGCTTCGGGAAGTTCGTTCGGGTCGAGCTTTTGGAGAGTTCGTTGTTGACTCGCCGCGGCCTTCGCGGTGCGTCCGGCGTTGGCGGCATCGAAGTTGGTGACGCGATTGGCGTTGGCTTTGGCTTCTCCGAGCACTGCGCGGGCCTCGTATTCGAGGACGGCGTCGTAAAGCCCCATCTGGGAGAGGAGAGTGGTGACGCCGTCGGCGCTTTTGGTGTAGGCGACCCATCGCCCCCTCCGCCTCGTCACCGCGAGCGGAGCCCGAGAGAACTCCGCCACGCGCTCCGCGAACTCCTCGTCGCGGTGGACGAACTCGAGGTGGTGTCCGCCTCGCCCGCCGGGACGGGCGACGGAGCCCGCGCCCTGAAAAGCGCCGCGCAGGTAGGCGGTTCGAGCGGCGGCGTCCCGGGAGTTTCTCACGACTCGAAGCTCTTCGGCGGCCTGAAGGGCGCGGGCTTCGGCGCGGACGGAGTAGCGGGCGCGTCCGAAGCGGTCGGGTCCGCCGGGCGAGACGCCGGATTCGACCCCGAACTCGCGCCTCCAGAGCCTCACGACCGAGCGCGCCACGGCGGCGCTCGGGGTATTGAAGACGACGCCCGTCTCGTCCCGGATTCCGGCGGCGTCGATGAGCCCGGACAACTCGGCGCGGTCGTCGCGGCGCGGGCCGGAGGATGTCCCGGCCGCGAGCTGGCGCCGGACCTCAGAGGCGAACGAGGGCAAGCTTGCGTACCTCTTCGGCGAGCTTGGAAGGGTCGTGCCGCACCCCGGAAGAATGGTCGTCGGAAAGCAGATCCACCTCCCGGAGGCGGACGCCCATCCCTCGCAGAGCTTCCGCGTCCACGACCGTCGGGGCCGCGTTTTCTCTCTCGTAGCGGGCGATGAGGTCGTCGGAGAGTTCTCCGGCGTGGGTCAAAACGTCGGTGACGACGGGACCGACATGCTCCGATATCGCCTGCGCGTGATCGGAGACCGTGAAGCCGGAAGTCTCTCCCGCCTGCGTCATGACGTTGGCGGCGTAGACTACGGGTCCGTCGAAGCGAGAGAGCGCCTCCTTCACCCCGGCTCCGAGGAGGCTTGGGATCGTGCTGGTGAACAAACTTCCGGGGCTCAACACCACGACATCGGCCAGATCGACGGCCTCGATCACGGCCTCCGGAGCCTCCACCCCCTCCGGTTCGACCGCGATGGACCTGACCCGCTTCCCGACCCGGTGAACTATCGACTCCCCCCGAGTGACCGTCCCATCCGCATATCTAACGACGAGCGTGAGGCTTTCCTTTGCCGCCGGATAGACTCGCCCCTTTGCGCGGAGAAACCTCGCGGCTTGCTCGACGCCCTCCGAAAAACCGCCCGCCATGTCCGCCAGAGCGGCGATGATGATGTTTCCGACGGCGTGGTCTCGAAGTTCCTCCCCAGCCTCGAAACGGTAGTCGAAGACCTCCGCGAGCCGCTTGCGTCCCGCCAGAGCGACGAGACAATTCCTCACGTCGCCGGGAGGAGCGACGCCGAGTTCCTGGCGCAACCGTCCGCTCGAACCACCGTCGTCGGCGACCGTCACGACCGCGACGAGGTCCGAGACGACGTCCCGCAACCCGCGAAGCAGCACGGGCAAACCGGTTCCGCCCCCGAACGCCACGACCCGAAGTCCTCTCTCCATGCGCGGAGTATACCCGCGGGCGCATCGCCGTTGGGGAGGAGTCGAGGAGCGGAGCGACCTCCTCGCGAAGCGATCTGCTTCACTTCTTCGCCGCGTTGGCGATGAAGCTTCTGACCCCTTTCGCGTTCACCTCGGTCCAGACGCCGGGGAAACCCTTTCGGGCGCATCCCTGACCGTAGCTGGTGACCCCGATCTGGGTGTACACCTTACCCGCGCGGGTGAACAGCGGGCCGCCGCTGTCGCCCTGGCAGGCGTCCTTTCCGGCGGCTCCGGCGGCGACCATCAGGCGCGGAAAGTACTTGAGGGAGGAGTCTCCCGTCCGGTCATAAGCGCGCTTCGCCTGCGTGTCGGAGCGGATCGGCAGCCTGACCTCCCGCATCCGATCCGTGGGGACGCCTCCTTCTCTCGTGGTGCCCCAGCCCGCCGCCGTCGCCCGGCGTCCGGGCCTTTCGAGCGCGTTCTGGCGCGGTGTAGAGAGCCTGACCGGACGGATGCCGCGCACCGGAGATTCCAGCTTCACAACCGCCGCGTCGTGAGCGAAGTTATTGCCGGTGTATCGAGGGTGGATAAAGCCCTTTACCGCGTCGCGAGCCTGCCCGCTGTCGCTTCTGATGTCGGTTCGCCCGACGATGACCCTCACGGAGGAAGCGTGCGCCAGGCAATGAGCCGCCGTGAGAACGCTGTTCCGGTCGATGAGGGTCCCGCCGCAGCGCCCGAACGCGCCCTGACTGTTGCGTATCTGAACGAAAGCCACGAAATCGTACTTGCCGTTGGGCACGGGGCGCCCGCCCACTATCTGCGTCTCGCGAGTCGTATCGCCCGGGTCGGGCCACTCCACGTCCGTTTGAAACTCCCTGACCTCCATCTCCCCGGAGCCCTCCCGCGCCTCCACGGACCCCGAACGTAAAAAGACGCAAAGACAAACCAGCGCGGCAATCGAAGCCGCCGCCAGGACCAACCATAGATCATGCCTGTCGAGTTTGCGTGTCATCGTCCGCCGCCTTTCTTCTGGTCCGACACCCCGGAGGTACAATGAACACTCTAACTCAACTTACGCCCCTGGCGCATCACTCAAACCACGTATTTTTGGAGTTTCTCCCTTCCGTGAGGCGTGGTGAAGTCGATAACCGGGCCTTTCGGGACGATGCGGGTCGGGTTGACGGTCTCGTGGCTGGAGTAGTAGTGCGTCTTTATTTGATCCAGGAACACCGTCTCCGACACGCCGGGGCACTGATACAGGTCGCGCAGGTATCCCCACAAATTCGGATAGTCGACGATGCGCCGGACATTGCACTTGAAGTGTCCGTGGTAGACGGCGTCGAAGCGGACGAGCGTCGTGAACATCGCCCAGTCGGCCTCTGTGACGCGGTCCCCGCAGAGGTAGCGTTGCGTCGAAAGCACGTCTTCCCAGCGATCGAGGGCGTCGAAGAGTTCGGTGACGGCTTCGTCGTAGGCGCCCTGCGTCCGGGCGAAGCCGGAGCGATAGACGCCGTTGTTTATGGGCTCGTAAATTTCATCGAGGACGCGCTCGACTTCGCCTTCGAGATCCGGCGGACAGAAGTCTTTGTCGTTCGATATTTCTCCGAACTCGTGGTCGAGCATGCGGATGATCTCACGCGACTCGTTGTTGACGATGGAATTCGTCTCTCTGTCCCACAGAACGGGCGTCGTGACGCGGCCCGTGTACTCCGGGTCGGCTTTGACGTAGATGTCGCTGAGATGGCTCATCCCGAAGAGGGGATCCGGGAAGTCCTCCGAGAAGGTCCAGCCCTCGGAGCCCATGAAGGGCTGCACGCTGGAAAGAGATGTCGCATCCTCCAAACCCTTGACTTTGCGAAGGATCGCCGTCCGGTGCGCCCACGGGCAGGCCCACGCGACGTACAGATGATAGCGACCGGCCTCGGCTACAAACCCGCTCGAACCATCGGCGGAGATCCGGCCCCTGAAAGTCGTCGCCTGCCGGACGAAACGGCCCTCCTCGTCCTTCGGAACATCTCCGGTCTTCCAGGTTCCCTCGACGAGCATTCCCATTAGTCGCTCCCTTCTGTCGCTCCAGCTGGTCAGCCTTATGATTTCGCATCCCGGCGCAACAACGCTTCGCGCGTTGATCCAGTCTTTTTACCATCCGGTTACGTGACATGCTGACAGACTTAAGCGCTGACTAGCTGCCTTCGAGATCCCGGTGCCGAACGAACAGGTCGGCGTCCGCGCCGCTCTCCCGTAAACGGCTCGCCAGCTCCTCGACTATCGCGACCGAGCGGTGCCGGCCTCCGGTGCAGCCGACGCCGACGGTGAAATAGGTCTTGCCTTCGGCGGCGTAGCGCGGGAGCAGGAAGGAGAGGAGGTCGCTCGCTTTGTCGAGGAAGTCCCGGGCGTCCGGTTGACCGAGGACCGCGTCTCTCACGGGCTCGTCGTGGCCGGTGAGGGGGCGAAGGTCCGGATCGTAGTACGGATTCGAGAGGAAGCGGGCGTCGAGAAGCATGTCCACGTCCAGGGGAGCGCCGTGCTTGAAGCCGAAGGAGATGAGGCTGACGGTGAGCCTGTCCGTGAGCGATTCGGCGAGCTTTTTGAAGCGGAGGCGGGTGTCGAGCGCGGAATACCCGGAAGTGTCCACGATGAGATCGGCGCGTTCTCTTAAGCTCGAAAGCTCCCGTCGTTCGGCGCGTATCCCCTCCAAAACGTCCCCGTCTCTGGCGTTCGGGTGCGGACGACGACTCTCTTTGTACCTTCTCACGAGCGTGGACTCGTCGGAGTCTATAAAGATGATCCTCTTCTCCCACCCGTCGTCGCTCTCGATGACCTCCAGACTCTTTTCCAACTCCTCGCCGAAATACCGCCGCCCTCGAATATCCATGACGACGACGATGTCTTCGGGCCCCCCCGAACCGCTCGGCTCCATGACCGCCGGGATCATGCGCGGCGGCAGGTTGTCTATGCAGAAATACCCCGCGTCCTCGAAAGCCTTCAGCGCGTTCGACTTCCCCGCCCCCGAAAGCCCGGTGATGATGACGATCCTGCGCTCGCCGGATAGCGAGGGTTCCACGGTCTGTGACGCCTCGTCGCTCATCGGACCCAGTCTGTCCTTTCTATACAAGCCATTTTGTAATTCGAGCGTAACACCACCGGAGCAAGCTCGCAACGATAAACCGTATATTTAATGCCGCTGCAATTGGCCTTGCAGGTCTTTGTCACCACCAGAGCCACCCCGCTCGCCAGCAACATCGCCGCCATCACTATCGCCAGGGTCGTAACCGTCCGTCTCACGTTCACCTCTCCTCTCACAAGGGCGTTGCCACAGGCGCCGCCCGATGAAAGGATCATAAGCTGCATACGAGAGCCGATACATCCCCTAACTAAATGAGTGATTCTTGCCGTTACTTGAGAGTGTCTATCCGGTTACAAGCGATTTGAGTGCGGCTTGCGGAAGGAATGACCTCTCGTCGCATGCGAGACTCAAGCCCTCTCTTCTATAAGCACTTCGCCGCCTGGCACGGCGTCCACGTTGAAGCGGCTGCCGCGCAAGAGCGACATGCCAACCAGGGCTTCGCCGTCGGCCTGGCTTACGGGGATCCGAACCTCCCTGCCGTGCCAGAGGATCTGCCCGCGATAGACGGGAAGTACAGTCTAAGCATCTCCAAACCGGGTTTGACGCGTATGGATCACCCCTGGGGACGCGGGGTTGCAGCCCGCGTTCTCCCTCATGCGGGCAGGATGCCCGCGCCCCCAGAGACAAAAGCCGCCTTCTCTCATATTCAAGTTGGAGATGCTTAGCTGCCGTCGGCTAACACGAACGTTTCGGAACCCCGCCTCGGCAGGCCCGGAGAGCCCGCCACGTCGGTGGGTAGCGTGAGATACCCGGTAAAACCCGTGTCCAGCACCGCTTCGATCCTATGAATTTGTCCATCGCGCCCGATTATGTCGAGAGGAATGATGGCTTCCCGACCGTCGAGAGTGACGTGCCCGGTGATCACGCCGTACCTCAGGGGAGTCCGGTAGGGAAGCCGCCGATGCGGTGGGCGGCCCGATGCCCGACGCGCATCAGATAGAACAAACCTTCGGGGTTCTTCTCTTCTGCCCGATCAAAGGCTTAGGCCTCGTCAGCGGAAAGCTCGTAATCGTCGGTGGTGACGTCGATCACCAAGAACTCTCCGGTGTGTTCGGCCTCCACCTTCCGACGGATGTCCCGCTCGTAGATTTCGCGTCCGCGACGGGCTATCTCTTCCGCCGTGTATTCGGGATGATCCATAAAGTCCCTCGCTTTCTCATCCTGTGACCCGCATTCTACGCCACGATGGCGCTGCGCAAGCTGTGATTTCGCTGTTCCAAAGCCGGAGAAGTCCCCAGAGAGCCGAGAAGTTACAAGCTACTCGGCAGTGCGTCGCGCGTAGCTCACGAGACGAGATCCTGCGAACACAAGAGGCGGGTTCGAAAGCAGCTACCTGTGCAACCGGGCATGCACCTGGCGAGCGACCCGCCCGGGCAACACGACTTCGAGCTCCCGGAGGGAAGCGTTCAGAAAAGCTTCGGGGGTGCCGAAGTGGTCCAGTATCTTCTTTTTGCGCGCGGGTCCGATGCCGGGCAGCTCGTCGAGGACGGAGGCTGTCATGGCCTTGCCCCGGAGCTTCCTATGGTAGGTGTTCGCGAAACGGTGCGCCTCGTCGCGGACGCGCTGGAGGAGGCGGAGTTCGGGGGAGTTGCGGTCGAGGATCACGGGCTCCGGACGGCCCGGCTCGAAGACTTCTTCATCTCGTTTGGCGAGAGAGCGCAGGGGGATGTCCGGGAGGTCAGAGCCGACTTTCATCTCATCGAAGACCGGCATCACGGCGGAGATTTGGCCCTTGCCGCCGTCGAGGATGATCAGGTCGGGCGCGGGCATGAACTTCTCGTCGTTTTCCTTGAGGCGTTCGAGGCGGCGCTTTATGACCTCGGCCATGCTCGCGAAGTCGTCGGCGCCTTCGACAGTCCTTATTTTGAAGCGCCGGTACTCGCTTTTGGCCGGACGTCCGCCCTGAAAGACGACCATCGAGGCCACCGAGTTCGTCCCCATCGTGTTCGAGATGTCGTAGCACTCGATGCGAAGCGGGAGGTTCGGCAAGGCGAGTTCCTCTTGCAAGTTATCCAGCGTCGAGGCCACCTGATTTCTCCGCGCCTCTTCGAGCGTCCGCTCGTGTTCGAGGCTCATCTCCGAGTTTCGGACGGCCATCTCCAGAATGCGGCGCTTGTCCCCGCGTCTCGGACGGCGAACGTCCACCTTCGACCCGCGAAGCTCCGAGAGGTGGGTGGAGATCGGGGACAAAGATTCTTCATCGTCGGAGTGGACAAGCACCTCTCTCGGCACCCGCGCCGTGTCGTAATACTGCGGGATAAAAGAGAGCGCGACGCTCTCGGCGCTCGCCTCGCCGTAGTTGTCGAGGAGGAAAGAGTCGCGGTTGACGATTTGTCCCTCGCGAACGGCGAAGACCTGGACGCAAGCCGTCTCGCCCTCGACAAAGGCCCCGAAGGCGTCGAAGGAATCCTCGGAGGCGATGGTCGCCTGCTGCTTCTCGCGGACGTTGTGGAGGGCCGAGCGTTCGTCGCGGAGCTTCGCCGCCCGCTCGAAATCCATGTCGGCGGCGGCGGTCTTCATACGCTCTTCGCGCTCCCGGATGAGCCTGTCCACCCGACCTTCGAGGACGGCGATGACATCGGCGATGATTGCGTCGTACTCTTCTTTGCTCACCGCCCCGATGCACGGCGCGACCGAGCGTCCGATGTGGTAGTTGAGACACGGGACGCCGCTCTTGCGGCCCGGCTCCGGCCCCCGGCACTTGCGGAACGGAAAAGTCTTGTTCAAAACGTCGAGGGTAGCGTGGACCGAACCCGCGCTCGGAAACGGTCCGAAGTACCGGTGACGGGGGTCCCTCGCGCCGCGAGAGGCGAACACGCGAGGATACTCGTCCCCCGTCGTCACGACGATGTACGGGTAGCTCTTGTCGTCGCGCAGAGAAGCGTTGAAGCGCGGGCGGTTGCGCTTTATCAGGTTCGCTTCGAGGACGAGGGCTTCCGTCTCGCCGTTTGTGGAGATGAAATCTATTTGAGCGACGCGCTCTCTCAACTCCGCTATCTTCGGGCGTCCGTCGCCGGAGCGGGTGAAATAGCTCGCCACGCGACCGCGGATATTCTTCGCCTTTCCGACGTAGATGACCCTGCCTTCAGAGTCCCTGAAAATATAGACGCCGGACGAGGTTGGAAGGTGGGACCTGTCGGGGTATCCGTTTGAGCTTGCGTCGCGATGCATCAACGAGATTATACCGGGTTCGGAGGTTCTGCCCGTCAGGCGAGAGCGCGAAAGCGCCGCGGCAAAAAAGTCGAGAACTCCTGATTCCCGTCCTACCCC
>JBOHBL010000811.1:0-5202 GCA_050698295.1 Rubrobacteraceae bacterium
AAGAACCTTTGCCGGAGAAGGTTTGGATCTGGAACCTCTCCGACGACGGGAAGACCCTCTCGAACGAGGATGTCGGCGTCGAGGTCGAGTGGGAGCCGTTCACCGGAACCCTCGCCGTCGCCCCGGATCTCGAAGCGATCTCCTCCCTCGCGCCGGGGCCGTTCGGCGGGAACATGGACGTGCCGGACGTGAAGCCGGGGAACACCGTCTATTTCCCGGTCTGGAACGAGGGCGCTCTTGTTTATACGGGAGATTGCCATGCCCGTCAGGGTCAGGGCGAGGCGTGCGGCGTGGCGCTGGAAATTACGGCCAAAGTCACGTTCGTCTTCGAAGTCATCAAAGACAAGCAGATCGAATGGCCCCGCATCGAGTCCGATGATCGGATAATGGTCGTCGGGAGCGCGAAACCGATGGAGGACGCCGCCCGCATCGCGAACGTCGAACTCATACTCTGGCTGGAAGAAGAGTACGGTTTCGACCGTCTCGACGCCTACCAGCTCGTCACGCAGGCGGGCGGACTTTACGTCGGGAACATGGTGGACACGACGTATTCGCTCGTCGCCTCGATGGAGAAGAAATATCTGAAGGCTCGGGGAAGTTAGAGAAGAGGCGGTGGTCGCGACGGTTGGCGGAGCCACGAAAGTGGTGGTTGGGCGACTGCGGCTATGGGGTATGAGCGGCTGGTCTATACGCGCCATGCAAGGCGGCGAATGGACGAACGGAACATATCCGAGGCCGAGATTTCGCGCCTATCCGAGTTACGGTAAGCAGGTGGCGGAGGATGTTTTTGAGGGCGGGAGGCTTTTGCGGATTAGTCTTTGTGGATACTCCGGAAACCGATGCTAAAATCATTAGCTCCATAGACTTGGAAGAAGGTGGCTCGTGAGGTTCGAGTTTGACAGCGAAGCCGACGTGCCATACATCAAAATCAATGAAGGCCGGGTGGAGAGAACAGTCGAACTCGAGGAGGGTGTCTATGCCGACCGCGACGCCGAAGACCGTCCCCTCGGGCTGGAATTCATCGCCCTCGCCGCCTTCGACGAGTGGATGAAGCGCCACGGAACCCTCAACGTGCCCGAGCGGGTCGAGGGACGGGAAACTTTCCTGAGTCCGGCGTAATCTACGCCGGGCGACGAACTTTTTGCCGATGGCGTGTTCCGCCGACCGGAAGTTCATCCACGTAAATCACGCGCTCTATTCCGAAGAACCCCATGAGTTTGTAATCGACTGTTTCAAGCCAGACTTTAGAGGACGCGGGTCGCCTTGTAACCTACATACTCTGAGATATAATTCCGCTTGCTGATGTGAAGCAAGGGGTCTCTCACAGACCCGTTGCTTTTTTTAACGTTTGGAACTGTTTGGAGAAGGTGGTTGTCACGACGAAGCTGGAGAGACTCGCGGAAGTGGTCGAGGGGGCTTTGCCCGAGGGGACCGAGCTTGTGGAAGCCCGGTTCTCCGGCGGCCCTCTTTTGACGCTGCTCGTGGACCGGGAAGAGGGTCCCATCGACCACGAGTTCACTTCCCGGCTTTCCAGGGACATCTCTCCCGCGCTGGAGGACGAGGGGTACGACGGTATGATCGAGGTCTCCTCGCCCGGCATCGAGAGGCCCCTGACGAAGCCGGAGCATTTCCGCCGCTTCGCCGGACACGAAGCGAAGGTCCGGATCGGGCAGCCCGTGGACGGACGCCGGAACTTCACCGGAGTCATACGGAGCGTCGGCGACTCGGGCTTCGCGCTCAAGCTATCCGAGGGGGGTGAAGAGGTAGAGTTGCCGTTCGATTCGGTGACCCGCGCCCACCTCAAGGAGGAACCGCACAAGTGAATACGGCGATAATCGTCTCCGCGCTGCGTGAGATCGAAACCGAAAAAGGCATTCCTTTCGAGACTATCAAGAGCGTCCTGGAAGAGTCGATGCTCTCGGCCTACGAGAACTACGAGGACGTCGACGAGGAGACAGAGGTCGTCCTCGACGAGGAGGCCGGCATCTTCCGGGTGATGAAGAACGGCGAGGACATAACCCCCGTGGACTTCGACTTCACCCGCATCGCGGCGACCGTGATGCGCCAGAATTTCCTCCAGCGTCTGAACGAGGTCCACAACGAACAACTCCTCGAAGAGTACGGCGGACGCATGGGCGAGGTCATAACCGGCATCGTCCAGCAGTCGCACCGCAGGATGACCATCGTGGACCTCGGTCAGGTCGAGGCGCTGCTGCCCGCCAGCGAGCAGGCCCCCGGCGAGAGGTACGAGAACGGGCAGAGGATCAAGGTCTATCTGCTGGAGATCAGAGAGCCGAACCGCAGCGGTCCCGCCCTGACCGTGAGCCGACGCCACGAAGGTCTTCTCAAAGGACTCTTCACGCTGGAAGTGCCGGAGATCTACGACGGGCTCGTGGAGATAAAGGCGGTTTCGCGCGAAGCCGGACTGCGCTCCAAAGTGGCGGTCTGGTCGAACGAGCAGGGGATTGACCCGGTCGGGGCGTGCGTGGGACCGAGAGGCAGCCGCGTTCGGGCGGTCGTCTCGGAACTGAGGAACGAGAAGATAGACATCATCCAGTGGGACCCGGACCCGGCGCGGTTTATAGCTAAGGCGCTCTCTCCCGCGCGCGTTCGGGAAGTCTATCTGGACGAAGACGAAGAGCAGGCCGAGGTCATCGTGCCGGACGACCAGTTATCGCTGGCTATCGGGCGCGAGGGGCAGAATGCTCGTCTCGCCGTAAAACTGACCGACTGGAAGATAGACATAAAGCCGGAGAGCCAGGCCATCGAGTTCGACGAAGAGGACGAGGGTTGGGAGCCGGACGAGGACTCCGCGATGCACCGTTGCCGGGCGGTGCTGTCGAACGGGAGGCGCTGCGCGAACATGGCGCTTCCGGGGTCTTTGTTCTGCGGCATCCCTTCCCATCAGGAACAGGCCGCCGAATTCGAGGGGATGCTCGGAGGCTCCGGCGGTGAGGAGGCAGCGGATGAGTAGACGAGTGTATGAGATCGCAAAAGAACAAGGGCTGGATAACAAAGAGGTGATCGGACGCTTCAACGCCGCCGGCGTGGACGTGAGCCACCACTCCGCCTCCATCGAAGACTCGGACTACGAACGGGTCTTCGGCTCGAACGGCAAGGCCAACGGAAGGACACCCGCCCAGCAGGAGGAGGCCGGGGAAGTTCGCGCCGAAGCCGAGCGGTCCGGACACGGGTCGAACGTGGCCGAGGCGCCCGCAGAGGAGCCCGCGCGCCAGCCGGACGCCCGTCCGAAGGGCGGGAAGAAGGAAAAGCAGCGCAAGCGCCGCCGGGTCGTCATAGACGCGAGCGCCACGAACAGGAACCCGCGCCAGAAAGAGGCTCCGGCGAAAAAGGAAGGGCCGGAGAAGGAGGCTCCTTCGGAGAAGGCCGAAGAGGCCGCGGGGCCCTCCGCGGCGCGGGTCGAGCCGGGGGCGACGGTGGCGGACGTGGCGGAGGCCGTGGGGGTCCCACCGGCCAGGATAGTCCAGCTCCTCTTCGCGATGGGCGAGATGAAGACCCAGACCCAGACTCTCTCGGAGGACGAAATAGAGCTCGTCGCCGAGGAACTCGGCGTGAAGGTTGAAGTCGCGGCGGCCGAGGAAGAAGTCCACGAGGATGTTCTCCCCGAGGACTCGCCCGCGGACCTCGTCGAGAAGGCCCCGGTCGTGACGGTGATGGGGCACGTCGACCACGGGAAGACCTCGCTGCTCGACCGCATACGCCGGGCCGACGTCCAGTCGGGCGAGGCGGGCGGCATCACGCAGCACATCGGCGCGTACCAGGTGACGAGCGAGGACGGACGCAAGGTCACGTTCATCGACACGCCGGGCCACGAGGCGTTCACCGAGATGCGCGCCCGCGGGGCAAAGGTCACCGACGTCGTCGTGCTCGTCGTCGCCGCCGACGACGGCATAATGCCGCAAACCGAGGAGGCCATCGAGCATGCGCGGGCCGCCGGAGTCCCCATCGTGGTCGCCCTCAACAAGATAGACGTACCCAACGCCAACGTGGACCGGACCCTCGGAGAACTCTCCGAGAAGGGGCTCGTCCCCGAAGTCTACGGCGGCGAGACGGTGACGGTGCAGGTTTCGGCGAAGACCGGCGAAGGCATCGAGGAGCTTCTCGAAAACATCCTCATCGTCGCGGAACTCGAGGAACTCCAGGCGAACCCGAACGCCGACGCGAGCGGCTTCGTCGTGGAGAGCGAACGCGACCCCGGTCGCGGACCGGTTGCGACGCTGCTCTTGAATCGGGGCACGCTGCGTCGCGGCGATGTCGTTCTCGCCGGTTCGGCCTACGGGCGGGTTCGGGCGATGCTGGATTACACGGGCAAGCGCGTGGAGGAGGCCGGGCCGGCGACTCCGGTCGAGATACTGGGCCTCTCCGGCGTCCCGGAAGCGGGCACCCACTTCGAGGTCGTCGAGCATGAGCGCAACGCCCGCTCGAAGGCGCGGCAGGTCGAAGCCTCCATTCGCCGCCAGGAACTCGCCGAAGGCGGACAGCGCCTCACCCTCGACCAGCTCCTCGGACGGGGCGGCACCGCCGACCTCAACCTCGTCGTAAAGGCGGACGTCGCGGGTTCGATGGAGGCGCTCAAGGAGTCGCTCGCCAGGCTCTCCACCGACGAAGTTCGCGTCAACGTGGTTCGCAGCGGCGTCGGCGCGTTGACGGACTCAGATGTGATGCTCGCGAGCGCCTCCGACGGTATTTTGCTCGGTTTCAACGTCCGTCCGACGAGCACGGCCAAGCAGGTGGCCGAGCGCGAGGGAGTTGAGATCCGGACCTACGACGTGATCTACAAGGCTCTCGAAGACATCGAAGCCGCCATGAAAGGCATGCTCGCCCCCGAGACCGAGGAGCGCGAGACCGGCGCCGCCGAAGTCCGCGCGACCTTCAAGGTCCCGGGCGTCGGGACGGTGGCCGGTTGCTACGTGACCTCCGGCGAGATATCGCGCAACGACCGCGTCCGCGTGGTGCGCGACGGGACTGTCGTCTACGATGGCGCGCTCTCGTCGCTCAAGAGGTTCAAGGACGACGCGCGTTCGGTGAGCGAGGGCTTCGAGTGCGGTGTTGGGGTCGAGAACTTCAACGACGTCAAAGAAGGCGACGTGCTCGAGTCCTTCCAGGTAGTCGAGATCCCACGCTGAAAAACCAGAAGGAACCCTTTTGTTCTGCAACGTGAGACTGGAGCTGGAGTTGCCC
>JBOHBL010000812.1:0-5125 GCA_050698295.1 Rubrobacteraceae bacterium
ATCTCGTAGTGCTCCTCCAGTCCTTCGCCCCGGCGACGGCGGAAGTCCGCGTCTCCTTTCCGCTGCTGCGGGTGGCCCGGGCCTGGCTGGGATCCCATCTGGAGCGCCGCCTCGAGGAGGTCGAGGCCGACGGGGAGGCGCGCTTCGCCATCCCGGCGGGGTCGTACGTGTCTTTGACAGTGGACCTCGGCGGCGAGAGGCGAGGAACCTCGTGAACGACTTTTCCGGGAAGGCGGCGATCGTCGCCGGCGGCGCTTTGGGTATCGGGCGGGCGGCGGCGCGGAGGCTGGCTCGGGGCGGCGCCTCGGTGGCGCTCTGCGGCGACCGCGAGGAGCAGGTCGAAAGCGCCGTCGCCGAGCTGCGCGAGGAGGGCCTCGAGGTTCGGGGAACGCGGGCCGACGTGACCTCCTCGTCCGACATGAGAAGTTTGACGGACTTTGCGGTGGATGCCTACGGGGGCGTGGACGTCCTCGTGAACAGCGCCGGGGTCCAGCGATACGGCACCGTCGTGCAGACCGAAGAGGAAGTGTGGGACGAGGTTCTTGACGTGAACCTGAAGGGGATCTACCTCGCCTCCAAACACGCGATACCAAAGATGATCGAGTGCGGGGGCGGCTCGATAGTCAACGTGTCCAGCGTGCAGGCCTTCGCCTCGCAGAAGGGCGTGGCGGCCTACACGGCGAGCAAGGGAGGTGTCAACGCCCTGACCCGCGCGATGGCCCTCGACCACGCCGGGGAGAACATCCGGGTCAACGTCGTGTGTCCGGGTTCGGTGGACACGCCCATGTTGCGCTGGGCGGCCGAACTGTTCAAGGGAGAGAAGACCGTGGAGGAGACGGTCGAGGGGTTCGGAAAGATGCACCCGCTGGGGAGGGTGGCGAAGGCGGAGGAGGTGGCCGAGGTGATCGCCTTTCTCGCGAGCGGCAGAGCGAGCTTTGTGACTGGGGGAGAGCACAAGGTGGACGGCGGCTTGCTCTGCGCGCTTGGCGTCGCTCTGCCCGAGGAGAGGAGGGACACATGAAGCTCACGGACGTGCGCGCCACGACCGTGACGGCACCTCTCGAAGCTCCGCTGCTCCACGCGAACGGCGCGCACTGGGGCAGGTTCGTCCGCACTATCGTGGAGGTCGAGACCGACGAGGGCCTGACCGGCCTGGGCGAGATGGGCGGCGGCGGCGAGGGCGCGGAGCTGGCCTTCAAGGGATTGAAGCCGTATCTCGTCGGCCACGACCCCTCCCAACTCGAGGCGCTCCGGTTCAAGATACTCAACCCCACGGCCAGCCTCTACAACAACCGCACGCAACTGCACGCCGCCATAGAGTTTGCCTGCCTGGACATTGTGGGGCAGGCGCTGGGAGTTCCGGTTTACAATCTGCTGGGAGGAAAACTGAGGGACGAGGTGCCTTTCGCCAGCTACCTCTTCTTCAGGTATGGGGAGTCCGGGGAAGGCGAGGTCCGAACCGTCGAGCAGTTGGTCGAGCACGCCCGGAGGCTCAAGGAAAGGCATGGCTTCGCCGCCCACAAGCTCAAGGGCGGAGTGTACCCTCCGAAGCACGAACTCGAGTGCTACAGGGCGTTGGCGGAGGCGTTGCCGGGGGACGCTCTGCGCTATGATCCCAACTGCGCCTTGAGCGTCGAGGAGGGCATACGTTTCGGCAGGGAGATCGAGGATCTCAACAACGACTACTACGAGGATCCCACCTGGGGCCTGAACGGGATGCGGCGCGTGCGGGAAGCGGTGGACATACCCATCTCCACCAACACGGTCGTCGTAGACTTCGAGCAGCTCGCCACAAACATCCGGGATCCCGCCGCGGACATCATCCTGCTCGACACCACCTTCTGGGGCGGCATCCGACCATGCGTCAAAGCCGCCAACGTGTGCGAGACGTTCCAGATCGGCGTGTCCGTCCACTCCTCCGGCGAGCTCGGGATACAACTAGCCACCATGCTCCACCTGGGAGCGGTCATACCGAACCTCACCTTCTCGGCGGACGCCCACTACCATCACCTCGTAGACGACATCATAGAGGGGGGGAAGTTCGACTACCGGGAGGGAGCCATCAAAGTCCCGGACGCTCCCGGACTCGGCGTCGAACTGGACCGGGATAAGCTGGGGCGGTATTCGGAACTGTACAAGGAACTCGGAGGGTATCCGTACGACCGGGACCCGGCCCGCCCGGAGGACTACCCGCTGGCGCCAAAGCAGCGCTTCGCTGATCCCGGCGTCAGACTCGAACCCGGCCTGTCCACGAGCAGCGTCGCGCGGAAGTGAGGGAAGGACAACGAAGCATGAAGCCCATTCTGTCCATAGACAGAGCGGATATCTTCTTCGACGGCATGTTCAGCGAGCCGCGCCTCAAGCACCCGGAAGGAATCGCACTGGACGGGGACGGCAACGTGTGGTGCGGGGGGGAGGGGGGTGAGATCTATCGCATTCGGCGCGACGGCTCGGAGATCGAACTCGTGGCTTCGACCGAGGGTTTCACGCTGGGACTGGCTTTCGACGGGAGCGGCAACCTCTACACCTGCGACCTGAAGCATGCCGCGGTGTTCCGCCTGGACACGGACGGCCGCCTGGAGCGTTTTGCGGATGGCGACGGAGGGAGAAGGCTCCGCGTTCCCAACTTCCCCGTTATAGACGAGCGGAGGAACTGCCTCTACGTTTCCGACAGCTACGATATGCGAGAGCGGGGTCCGGGGGTGTGGAGGTTCGATCTCGACACGGGCAAGGGCGGGCTTTGGTACGACCGCCCGATGGTGTTCGCCAACGGCATGGCCCTCTCCCACGAAGGGGATCTCCTGTACGTCGCCGAGACGTTTGCCCGGAGAGTCAGCCGTATACCCATTCTCCGGAACGGATCTGCGGGTGAAGCCGAGGTGTTCGTCCGCGGCATCGAACGGCTGCCGGACGGCCTTGCCTTCGACGCGGAGGGTAATTTGTATGTCAGTTGCTACGAACCCTCGCGCATTTACAAGGTTAGCCCGGACGGGCGGATCGAACTCCTGATCGACGACCCCGAAGCCCACACTCTATGCCACCCGACGAACTGCGCGTTTCGGGGCGGAGAACTATTCGCCTCCAACCTGGGTCGCTGGCACATCACTCGGATCGTTGTAGATGCGCGAGAGCGGCAACGTTAAGCATCTCCAAACTGAATGTGATGAGTATGGATCACCCCTGGGGGCGCGGGCTTCTGCTCAAGGGATCCTGATCGAGGAAAATCTCAGGGTGCGTATGCGCGATGGCGTCGAGCTGGCCACCGACGTGTGTCGGCCCGACTCCTGCGGGCCGGTGCTGATCCAACGCCCGCCTCACAACAAAGAACTCGGGTTTCTCTCTGGCTTTGACATCAACCGGGCAGTGCAAGCGGAATATGCCGTCGTGGCGCAGGACACGCGCGGCAGGTTCGCCTCGGACGGCGACTTCAATCCGTTCTTTGACGAAGCCGGGGACGGCGCGGACACAATCGACTGGGCAGCCGGCCAACCCTGGTCGACGGGCAGGGTCGGCATGGTTGGGGGGTCGTATCCCGGGGCCGCGCAGTGGCTTGCGGCGCGTTCTACGGGGGCGTTGCAAGCGATAGCGTCCGGGTGTCACCGCTGCCGACTACTACCGTGTCATCTATTGCGCCGCCGAGCGGGCGGGGGCGTTCGGAGAGACCATCGCCCGTTTCAGGCCGAGCATGGAGTTGCTCGCGGGTCTCGAAGAAATCGAGGACGAGGAGGCGTTGGATCCCGACCTCGAAGGAGGAATCGTCCCCGAGGAGTGGCGCCTGAGCCGCTGTGTGGGATCCACCCGTCTCGCGCCCGATCTTCTGTTACGCACGGCCTCCGCGCCCGCCTGTTGGTGACAGTCTTGGTGACGACGGGTCACAGCTGGCAGAGCAGGGCCCGATCCTTGAGCCGCGTCGCCCGAACCCGCCTGAGGTAGTGGCTCAATCATCGGAGATATTTTTCCTTGAACCGGCGTTTCGGAGAAGCGGGTGATCCAGCAGATCCTGGCGCATGATTCCGCTCGCCCGCCATCGGCGATCCTTCATTGCGTATCCCGGACGAATCCCCGGATGGCACGGGCGAGTTCTCGGGGTTGGTCTTCGGGGATCAAGGCGTAGCTGTCCGGGATCTCGATCAGGCGCCCTCGAGGAAGCATCCCGGCCAGCCTGCGGCCGTGCTCGGGGGGCATGACGCGATCCTCTCTAGCCCACGCGACGAGCGCGGGACGATCGAAGGAGATCAGCCTCTCGGTCCACCGAAGCAGCACCTTCTTTGGCGGGATGCTCGTGGCGTACTTGCGAAGATCCCGGCGGATATCGCCCCGAGTTTGCAAGGGACGGAACCACTCGTCCATGACCTCGTCGGGGACGGGTCGCTTGCTCATCCAGCCCCACGTCATCGGCAGGCGCCTCAAGGGACGCAGCCGAAGCGACTGGAACGCGAGGTAGATCCCGCCGGGCATGGCCGCCGCCCGCGCCACCGCGCGTCCGGGGACGCCGGGCGGATAGTTCTCGAAAGCCTCGCACGAGGTGAGCACGAGCCTCCCGACGCGCTCGTCTATTCCCTCGGAGACGACGAGCTGCGCCCCGCCCCAGTCGTTGCCGACCAGAGTCACGTCGCGAAGATCCAGTCGCTCCAGAAACTCGGCCACGAGCCGGACCATTCCCTGGATGGTTAGGTCGGCGTCGGGTCGCATCGGGCGGCGATGTCCGCCAAGCGGCAGGGTCGGAACCACGCAGCGGTGGTCCGGTCGCAAATCAGCGACCACGCCTCTCCACAGCGAGCCGTCCATGGCGACCCCATGAAGCAGGACGAGAACGGGTCCGTCTCCGCCGGTGTCCTCGTATTCTATGGTTCCCGCCGACAGCTCGATTTCACGCATCTATTTATCTACTCCAACGAAACAGAAAAATCAGCCTCTCGTCCAGCGAGCCTCGTAGCCGAGCAAGCGAGCCAGCCGCGCCAACCCTCCGAAGAAGAGCCTCTGCAGAAAGACCGGCGGGCCGGCGATATAGCCGTCCATGCGCTCCCAGAGCATCCCCAGAAGCAGCGGGTCGGTGGGTATGCCCCGCCCGTTCAGCTTGCCCGCCACATCCAGCCGGTGCATGAACTCGAACATCTCCCGATGG